>CAZEQN010000026.1:0-16979 GCA_964514335.1 uncultured Anaerolineaceae bacterium | reverse complement strand
TACCTTCAGGTCCCATTTGTTCAATAGCACCAGCTTTTCTGTCTAACCCAAAAAACAAAGCGCTTAGGTTCTGCTTTTTGGGTTAGACAGTTTTTTATTTTGAATTCAGGTGGAACTAGTAGAAGCCTATTGGGAAACTTTCATCTCCCGATGGTACTAATTCAGTAGCACGCCGTAACACTTGACCGCCTGAAAGCACACCTGTAGAATCTCAAGTGGGCGGTGCGCCAGTTCTTGGTGCACCATGTAGTATTTAAGAAATCAAGTTAATGGGTTTGTAGTCAACTGGGATGGAGACAGCTTGTGAAGTCGTTGATGCCAGCATTGAGAAATGGCCCCCAATTTATTGTTGTATCTGTTTTCATCTTATCCAGTTTCCCATTTCTGCTTGACCCGGTAGGCAGGGCAGTAGCAGCCGCGGAATCCGCCTGGCCGGCCGGCGGGGATTCTACCCCGGCGGAGAATCCATTCGCCAGCGCAGTTAATGCGCCAGCCTTCTTGCCTGTGCCCGCGGCATCCTTTGGTGGAGTCGGGAACCTCTTTATCGGGCAAGATTTCACGTTTAGCGTCTCCTTCGACAATACATCGCCAACGGATGTGGGGTACGGCCCATTTATTGACGTGTACTTCCCGGAGACTGGCGCCGACGGTGATGACGGCATTCTGTTTGATGGCAACGCGCCAACCTACCTGGGCGTGGAACTGGAATATTACGAAACCCTTTTCCCGGACGACGGCGGTGGCTTTGGCACGGTGAGCCACCCAATTGCGCTCGATATCAACAATGACCCGATACAGATTACCGGCCGAGCCGATGACCGGCTGGTAACAGTCGTTTTGCCGTTTGGCTCATTCACGCCTGACCAGCCGCCGGTAGCGGTTTCTTTTGGGGCAACTTTGAGTGAACTTGCCGACCTGGATGTGTTTTTAAGTCTGTATGCCACTGGCGGCTTCTTCTTTGGGGCCGACCCGCTGGATAACCCCTGCTGCGACCCGACGATTTACTCACCGCCGAACAGCCCGGTGCCAAATAACTGGACTGCCGGGGTGGTGGAGCCGCAGTTGCTGGATTTTTCGAAAGAATACAACGGTCCGGAAGATGAAACCGCTACCGGCCCGAACTTCCCGCGCCAATACACTCTCACGGTAACGATTGCTGAAAACCAGAGCATTACGGATTTACGGATAGTGGATACGCTGCCGGATACGATGCAGTTTGTTGGATTATCCAGCATACTGGTGGACGGCACGCCGGTCGCGCCCACGGTGAATAGCCTGCCGAGTACCCTGTCGCCGGGCGGCGTACTGGACTTAATCCTCCCCGGGGCGGCAGTGAATGATGTCGTGATTATGTATGAGTTCTACATCCCGCGTCTGGACGCAGGCACGGCAAATGTGCTCCATCCGGACACCGGCGGCCCAGGCATTTCAGTTACCAGCGACAATCTGGCGGATATTCTGGAGGGCGATTGGGACCCGCTGGACCCAAGAGACCCTGATGTGGATCTGGCTCTAACAGATGTGTGCCCCTCCTGCCCGGGCGTGCATACGCTGGAGCTGGAACCCATGGCCATACAGAAGGGCCAGGCAATTGTGGACGATGTCGGCGCGGCGGGGCTCTCCCCCGGGGATACGATTGAATATACAATCGATTTTCAGATTTCGGACTTCTTTGCGCTTACCAACCTGCAGGTGGTGGATGTCATTTCAGACGGCCAGCATTTTGACTTTACCTTCCCACCGACTTTGCTGGTGGGGGAACATGGTTTGGTGAGCGGGCCGCTCGCCTTTGACCCAACAAACTTTGCAGTGACTGAAAATTACACCGGTGCATTCCCGCCGCCTGGCGCGCCGGATGGCACCACCACGATTGACTTCTTTGTATCTGCTGAACTGATTACGCGTGCTTTTGGCGCGGCCGATGACCCGGGCTCGGTGTTTGCCGCGGGAGACTTGCTGGGCGGTTGTGTGCCGCCCAATGCTTCGGTCTTCCCGCCCGATTGTTCGGTCTTCAATGCTGGCGCGACCACCGGGCGCATCGTGTTCCGGGCTGTGGTGCAGGAAGAGTTTACAGATATCTATCTTCTGCCGGGTAATTCTGGCGACCCCAGCGTGGACCAGGGCGACGTATTGAGCAATGAGGTGGATATTTACGGCAATATTCTGGAAAATGATACTGGCGCTGACACCGGCAACGTTCAGGAGGATGATAGCGCCAGCAGTGAATCCATCGCATATGGCGCCCTGGAAAAGAGTGTGTACGCGGTCAATGGCACTATCTGTCCGGCACCGCTGGCTCCACCCGATTATCCTTACCCGGATGGCAGTGGCTGCGAGCAAATCAACCCGGGCGATGTGGTCACCTACCGTTTTGTCTACCAGCTGCCCACAACTGACATCGAAGACCTGGTGTTTACGGATTACATTCCTTTGCCGGTCTTCAGCGTGACCGACCCGGATTGGAATGGGGTGGCCGGTCCGGCGTGGACTTTTGATGAAATTGTTAGCGCCGAAATGCCGGCGCCCGGCGCGGCCAAGTTCGGCCCGACGGAAACGCTTTCAGATGAGTCAATTCCGTCCGGCCCATACGACTATATCCCCACTATATCCATCGATGCGACCAATAACTCAATTGAGTTTGATATCCCCGGCAATTTTGATGACCCATTAAGCAACAGCACGACGATTGATATCCTGTTCTCGCTGGTCGTGACTGACCTGCCCTTTGCTGACGGCTTGAAATTGACCAATGCAGTTTATGCCACCCAGGGCAGCACCAACGCTGGCTCGTTTGGGGCCGAGGGCATCATCCAGATTCGGTTGGGCGAACCCGAGTTGGGGATTCAGAAAGGCGTGGTTGCCAGCAGTAACCCCGCGGCAGATTTTGACTCGGACCCGCCCGCGCCAGTGGTGTTTAATGCTCCCGGTACAGCCGGGCAGCGCTGGGCGCCGGGGACGATCATCGGCTCGAATGACCTGGCGGGCTATTTTGAGAGTTCGGTGGAGGATGTTACCGGCGGCGATCTGGTTACTTTTGCGGTGGTATTGGAAAACATCGGCAGCGGCGCCAATGGCGCATTTGATATTGTCCTGAACGATATTTTGCCAGCCGGATTTGTGATTCCGCTGAATGCAGCGGGTTTGAACCTGAATGTGACCCGCGGGGATGGCACGCCGCTACAGTATCGGCCGATTGGGGACAATTCCACTCATCCCTCGGGCCTGTTTGATGATGGCATCGAAATACTTGACCCCGGTGAAGTGGATCTGGGATTGTCACCCTTACTGGATACAACCTTTGGTGTGCAGCCAAAACCAGATGAAGGCGCCAACGGTGACCCGGAGAACGAGTCGATTGGGCGCTGTGTGAATGGCAGCGGCAGTTTGCGGATGACCGGCTCTTATGCCAATGGCAGCCCGACCCCCGGCAGCGACAATGATTGCAGCCTGTTTTTCGCGGCCAACGCGCCTTTCTTCCTGATTAATGAGCTGAATTCTGATGATGGTGGGGCCGGGACGGGTGAGTTCATCGAATTGTATGATGGCGGGCGCGGTAATCTTGCCCTGACCGGCCTGGTGCTGGTGCTGTATGACGGCAACAGCAGCAATGGCAATGAGGTTTACCGGGTCATCGATCTGGATGGCTATTTCACGGATGCCAATGGTTTCTTTGTGATTGGCGGCACGGGGGTGGCCGGGGCTGACCTCACGATTGGGACGAACAACTGGTTGCAGGATGGCGCGGATGCGGCCGTTCTGTACCAGGGTGTGCCGGGGACTTTCCCAACCCTGATAGGCACGACACCCCTGGCAGTGGAAGCGATTGGCACCGGTGGCTCGGCTTACCTCACCGCCATGGAAGATGGAAGTAACGACGGCTATGTCTACCAGATTTCAGCCTCCAACCAGAATCTGGTAAATCCGTTACAGGTGGGCGATGAACCCCGTGCGCTGGGTCTATTGCCCAGCCGCCTGTTCCTGTATGTTGCCAATACGGCGGATGATACGGTAACGGTAGTAGATACCCTGGCCTGGGTAGTGGACAGCACGATTCCAGTGGGGAACAGCCCGCAGGGTGTGGCGGTAAACCCGGCGGGTACCCGTATATATATATCCAATTTTCTGGACGATACCGTAAGCGTAATTAATACAACGACCAATGCGGTGATTGCTACGATTAATGTGGGCGATGGGCCGCTGGGGTTGGCGGTTTCTCCGGATGGGGCCAAGGTATATGTGGCCAATAGCAATGCAGACACACTGAGCGTCATTAACACTGCCAGCAATACAGTATCCGCCACGATAGGGGTGGGCGATTTCCCGCGGGCAGTGACCTTCCTGCCGGATGGTTCCAAAGCCTATGTCGCCAATGGCAATGCCGACGATGTCAGCGTGATTGATGTAGCGACCGATACAAACTTGGGGACGGATATCTCCGTAGGAGACGATCCCTCGAGCCTGGATGTTTCCGGGGATGGCCTGACAGTGTTTGTCACCAATGAGGTCGGCGATTCGGTTTCGGTGATTGATACGGCTACGGATACCGTGAGCAACACGATTGCGGCAGTGGGTGGCGGGCCGCTGGGAGTGGCGGTGGCCGGCACGGGTGAATTTGCCTTCACGGCTAACAGCAATGGGGAGAGCTTCTCGATTATCAACCTGCTAACCGAGACAGTGACCGCCGAGGTGAGCGGCCGCCGGGTGGTTTATAGCAACATTTTAGATGCGCTGGTCTATGATACCGGCCAGGCCGACAATGCCACCCTGCTGACGTTGGTGAATGTAGCCCAGCCGCAGATAAATGAAGACCAGAACGACAGCGCCACCGAAACAGTAGGGCGCTGCACGGATGGCTCCGGCGGGCAACAGAGCACCTTTGCCTACGTAGCCGGCGCGCCGACCCCGGGGGCGAACAATGATTGCACCCCACTGCTGATCATCAACGAAATCGACTCCGATACGCTCCCGCTAGGTTCTGAAAGCAGCGAATTCATTGAAATTTACGATGGCGGCGTGGGGAACACCGCGCTGGATGGCTTTATGGTCGTGCTGTGGGACGGCCATGCTGATATTTATGCGAATGACAATGCCTACGCTCTGTTTGACCTGACAGGTTACACCACGGACGCCAATGGTTATTTCGTGATTGGTGGCCGGGCAGTAGCAGGCATTGACGCCCGGGTAGGCGCCCTGACCGGCATCAAGGTTAATACCGACGGCTGGTTGCAAAATGGAACGGACGCCGTTGCCCTATACACGTTTAACGAACTGAGCCCGGCTCCGACGCTGGCGGATTTTGATGACCCTGACCCCGGGACAATTGTCTTTCCGGATTTGGACTTGTACGATGCGGTGATTTATGACTCGCGGGGTGGGGCCGCCTGCCAGGTGGCTGACCCGAGCAACGGCGCCAACGTGGTCATCATTACCTATGATTTGCAGGTGGCAAGTGACCTGTCGCCCGGCAGCGGACTCTCCAATCTTGCAACTCTGGTGAACTACAGCAACAGCGAAGATGGCGAGGAATTTCTCGACCCGGATGATGAAATTGACGCCAGCACCAGTGCTGAACTGGATGGGCCGGGGATGACCAAAGCCTTTGTAGACACCAACGTGAGTGAAACCACGGTACGCAACGTCAATATCGGTGAAATCATCACCTATCAGGTGGACATCACCGTGCCGCAGGGGCAGGCGGCTGCGGCCTTCCGTGACCTGCTGGATGCCGGCCTGGCCTTTGTCGACTTTGATGAATTCATCCTGCCAGCCCCATTGGGACTGATTATTAATGAGGTGGATGCGGATTCAGATGCGGGGGCCGACCAGAGCGAATTCATTGAATTGTTTGACGGTGGCGTGGGTGGCCGGCCGCTGGATGGCACGTTGCTCGTGCTGTATGACGGAGATGTTCTGGGGGATGGCAGCGGCCTGGATGCGCCCTACCGGGTGTTTGATCTGGATGGTTACAAGACTGATGGCAATGGCTACTTCATCGTGGGCGGCACTAATGTTCCCGGCATTGCGGCCCGGGTAGCGGCTGGCACCGGCCTGGAAGTGGCCGAGAATGACTGGCTGCAGGATGGCGCCGACGCGGTCGCTTTGATGCACAAGAATTATGCGCGCGACTTCCCGTACTTTGCGGGCAGCCCGCTGACGGATATCACTGCCGCCCCGGGTTTGCGGACGGCCTTTGCTACCGGCGGTGATGACGACTTGTTCGTAATTGATACCGAAAATCAGGAAGTGCTGCGTCGCCTGGAAACCAACGCTGACCCGCTGGCGGTGGCTTTTAGCCCCGGCAACCAGCGGGTGTACGTGGTAACGAGTGGCTCAAATGAAGTACAGGTCTTTGATATGCAAACCGGGCGCGAGCTTGGCGTGGTAGCCCTGACCGGCGCAGATGCCCGGGCGCTGGCGGTCACCCCGGATGGAACGAAAATCTACGTAGCGAACTTTGGCTCGGACACCATCGATGTAATTGACTCTGCCACCCTGACCGTGGCTGCGACGATTGTCGATGCTGCTCTGGCTGACCCCGCCGCCCTGGATGTTACCCCGGATGGCAGCCGCCTGTATATCGTGAATCAGGACACCAATAGCGTGGCGATTGTAGATACCGCGACCGATACCGTCGCGGCCAGCCTGCCGGTTGGCTCGGTGCCGACGGCGGTGGCAATTGCGCCATTTGGCAACCGCGCCCATGTCACCAATAGCGGCAGCGACGATGTGACCGTGATTCGCACTGACACTGAAGCGGTGGTCGTGACCTACTCTACCGGCACCCAGCCAAGCGATGTGGTCTTTAACCCGGCCGGCACACTGACCTATGTACTGAATATGGGTGGTGACGAAATTCAGGTGCATGACACCGCCAGCGGCACCCTGATGCAGACCATCAGCCTGCATGCGGGTTATGCACCCGAACGGTTGACAATGACCCACGATGGCACCGGAATCTATGTCATGTACACGGCAGTTCAGGCGGTGGGCGTGGTGGATGTCGCCGCCGGGGCGCTGGATGCGAGTACGCCGTTGTTGGTGGGGGCTTCGGTGCCGACCACGGATATCCTGGATGCTTTTGTGTACGACACAGATGATGCCGATGATGTCGGCCTGCTGACGCTGATTACAGGGGGCAGCCAGCAGAATGAGAATACCAATGCGGCCAGCGAAACGGAAAGCAGCCAGCGTTGCTATAGCGGCTCCGGGGCGGCGCGCAGCCTGCTGACTTATGCCCAGCACGGGCCAACCCCTGGGGCGGTGAATGCCTGTGGGGCGGTTTCGCTGGTGATGATTAATGAAGTCGACGCGGTGACTGACCCGTTTGACCAGAACCTGGCGGATACGCACGAGTTTGTCGAATTGTTTGATGGCGGCAGTGGCAATACCGCCCTGGATAACCTGTGGTTGGTTTTCTATGAGGGTGGAGCGGATTTGTCCTACGACCCCTCCGCCACCCTGCCGGATGGTGCAGTTGAACTGACCGGCCTGACTACGGACGCTGGTGGGTATTTTGTGCTGGGTGGCAGTAATCTGGCTGGAATCGCGGAGCGCGCCCTGGCCGGAACTGGCCTGGCGCTGCCGGAAGATGGCTGGTTGCGCGACCACAACACCGCCCAGACTGCCTACGCGGTCGCGCTGTATCTCTATACCGGCGCGGGAGTTCCGAGCTTCCCGGCGGGTACGGCAGTGGGCGCACCGCCGGCGGACTTTGTGCTGGTGGATGCTCTGGTGTACACCACCAATGGCCTGGCGGCGGATGCCGGGCTGACCGGCGCTCTGCTGAATGGCGGCGAGCCGCAGGTGGATGAAGCCGATGATGGCGACCTGACCGGTGATTCGATGCAGCGTTGTGCTAACGGCACCGGCGGGGCGGGTAACACCAGCGCTTACGCGGCTTATGTCCCCTCGCCGGGTGGCGTGAACCGCTGTGCTGACAATGTAGCCGTACTGATTAATGAGGTTGATGCCCAGGCTGCCGGCGGCGATACGCTGGAATTCATTGAGCTGTATGCCGGGCAGGCCGGTCAGACCGATTTGAGCGGCTATTCGGTCGTACTGTTTGATGGCAGCAGTGATGCTGCTTACGCCGTCTTTGACCTGGATGGCTATCTTACGGATTCCAACGGCTATTTCCTGTTGGGCAATGCCGGCGTGGCGCCGGAGATCGCATTTGCTGCGGGTACGCTGCGGGATAGCATCAGCCATGGGGCCAATGCCTATGCAGTAGCCCTCTACCGCGATGATTTCACAGTAGCAGATCCGATCGTGAGCGATGGTCTGCATGATCTGGTGGTGTACAGCACTACCGCCCTGGCCGATGATGACGACCTGCTGGCATTCATCTTGTCCGGCACCCAATTGAACGAAAACGGCGCCGGTGGCGTGGGAGTGGAGAGCATCCAGCGCTGTCTGGATGGAATGGGCGGTCTGCGCCGTCTGACGGCTTTTGAACAGGCCACGGCCAGCCCGCGCGCGGCCAATTGTGCCAGCCTGGATACCTATACCAGCATTTTTGACAGCGCCCGGTTTGAGGAATTGCTGGATGATTTGCGAAATGCCGTAACCAACAGCGGCGCTGGCACAGCGCGTGAAGGCCGGCTGGTAAATAATGTCAGTCTGGGGATTTTTTCCAACAACGACCGGGATAACAGCACGGATGAAGTACTTAGCCTCGTGTACCGGGTGGTGGTAAACAATACCGCCACACCCGCGCTGCCAGTAAACAATGTCGGTGGGGAGAACCGGAACAACTCGGCTACATTCACCATGGGTTCTTCCACCAGCGCGGCCGCCCAGAATGCCACCGTCCGCGAGCCCGTGATTAACGTAACCAAGACCAGCCTGCCAGTCGCGAGCGTGGATGCCGGCGACATCATCCGCTATACGGTGACGATTACACCCACCACGGGCGGGAACACCAGTACGGCCTTTAACCTCGAGTTCTCAGATGTCATTCCGAATTTCACGACCTACTACGGCAACCTGGACTGCACTGCCGGTGCAAAAGACCCGGACCTGTATTGTCATTACAACCCGGATACGGATGCGGTCGAAGCCGCCTGGTCGGTTGTGCCGAATACAGCCGGGGCGGCGGTGATTTCGTTCGATGTGCGCGTGGTGAATAACATCCCCAACGGCACCACGATTGAAAATGAAGCCATGATTGCCTGGACCAGTTTACCTGGCAATGTGAGCGAGGACCAATCCGAACATAACCAGCATACCGAAGAGCGCACTGCCACAGATGCCTATGAAACCGATGTAACGGCGAATGTATCGCCGGTAGCATTTAACTCCAACAAGCAGCTGATTAATACTTCCGAAGGCCATACGACGGTCTTTGGCGGCGTGGAGCAGGTGGCGATTGGCGAGATTGTGCGCTACCGGCTGGAAGTGTTGTTGCCGGAGGCAAACATCACCAACCTGGTGCTGCGCGACAATTTGCCGGCCGGGTTGCAGTTCCTGAATGATGGCACCGCCACAGTGGCCTTTGTCTCCAATGGCTCCAATAGCGTCGTTGCCCTGCCATCTGCCGGGGCAGTGGATATTTTGGATAATGTGAATGGTGTGTTGCTGGGTACGGTGGGTACCGGCGGTTCACCGCAGTACGTGGCGACCTTGCCGGACGGCAGCAAAGCCTATGTGACGGATGGCGCCGCCGCCCAGGTGTTTGTAATTGACCCGCTGGCGATTGGTTTACATGCCAACTCGCCGATTGCGGTGACCGGCGGCGCGCCAAGCCAGATTGTAATGGCCCCGGATGGCAGCGAAGTGTATGTGCTTGTGAACGGCGCTCCAGGAATTTCGCGGCTGGACACAGCGACAGACACGGAAACCGGGACGATTGCCCTCCCGGGCACGGCTGGCGATATCGCGCTTTCCCCGGATGGGCAGGTGGCCTACGTCACGCTGGGTGCGACCGCTGAAGTCTATGTGTTCAACCTGACCACCAACGCGGCGGTGGCGACTATCCCGCTGACCGGCACGGCTCCGGCAGGCATCGCGGTAAATCCGCTAGGGACGCTGGCCTTTGTGGCCAACACCGGCAGTAACAATGTCTCGGTCATTGACCTGGCCAGCAATACGGAAATCGCGCTGGTGGCGCTGGGCGTTTCGCCGTTGAATATCGCCATGTTGTGGGATGGCAGCGCAGTGTACGTTACTGCTCCGGCGGATAACGCTGTAGCGATCCTGAATGCCAGCGCGCCGTACCTGCCGCGCCTGGCGACTGGCGCGTTTGCCGAACCCAGCGACCTGCGGGTGATTAACAATACCGGCGGCACTTTTGATGTGTTTGTCACCAATGCGGCCATTGGGGTGGAATCGGTCTCGGTGATTGAAAGTGCCAGCGAGAGTGAAGTGGCGACCTACGCGGTATTGTCGGATGCGCCGCTCGGGCTGAATGTAACTTCGGTGGGTGTTTCAGGCGGGATTACCTCCAGTACCTTAAGCGGGATTGACGACGCCAACCTGTATGTGCGCGGCAATGACCCGAACCTCACGCCGGCCTTTTCACTGAACCCGGACTTCTACCTAGCGCCGGATGATACAACAATTGATGAGGCCATTTCGGCTTTCCTGGCCAGCCACAACGATGTGTTCATAAATGGCACAGATGTGTTCTTCAAGCTGGGTGATGTCAGCAACAATGATGACGACCTGGATGACGAATACATTGTGATTGAGTTCAACGCGCTGGTACTGAACGCGACTGGCAACCAGGCCCGCACCAATGGCGAAAACGGCGACGGCCTGGATTGTGGCGGCTGCCCGACCGTGCTGTCGAACACGATGGATATTTTCGTGGATGCGGTGGATGCTAATGCGACCTCGGGTAGCGTGGATGTGGAAGTCTCCGAGCCGTTCCTGACGATCGGCAAGGCCGAGACCAGCGGGGCGGTGAGCTTTGATGCCGGGGATGCGGTGCAATACACCCTGACGATTACCAACCCTGCCATCAGTGGCAACCCGCTGAATGCCTACAATGTGCGGATTGAAGACCACTTTGATGCCAACCTGATTTTGCAGGATGCCGGCGGCGAATTAAAGACCGGCAGTTACAGCGTGGAAGTCAATGGGCTGGGCGAATTCCGCTTGCTGGATGGTAATGGCGATGTGGTGTCCATTGACGAAGACGGCGATGGTGTCATCACCAGCCCGACGCGTGATTGGCGCACGGTACCGCTGAATGGCACTTGGGATACCGGGCGCGGCCTGTTGATAGACTTCCCGGCGGCAGTAGGGGTTGGCACGCTGGACAGCCTGGATTACACCGCCCAGGGGTTGAGCGCAGCGGTAACCGGTACGAATGTGTATGCCTTTGATAAGGCCGCCGTAACCGCGACCCTGACCGAATTGACCGATGGCGAGACCTTTACCGTTGAAGTGGCTCAGAACGGCGGAATCTGGCAGTTCCGCCTACTGGATGGGGCCCTAAACCCGGTAGAAATTGACGACGATGGCGATGGGGTCGGCATCGTGATTACGGACGCCTTCATTGATATCCCGGCCGGGGCGACCTGGAATACCGGCCTGGGCCTGACCATTACTTTTGGTTCGACCTTTACCGCAGGCCAGCACGACTCGGTGGGCTACACCCGCCGGGCCACCGCTAACGAAGTGACCGGCAACAATGTAGCCGCGTTTGCGGTGAGCGATACGCTGCAATTCATGTACATTGGCGGCGATGTTTCCGTAACGTTCTCCGGAGCGGGGCAGGTCATTGCGAATCGCTCGGACGATGCCGGGGGTGGCGACGACATCCTCGATCTAGTGATTGATATCATCGAACCGGGTGAGACCGTGACGATTGTGATTGACCTGACGATAGTGGATATCGCGGTTGTGAACCTGGTGGTGGAGAATGAAAGTGAAGTGTTCTACCAGAGCATCCCCGGCCCGCATGGCACGCCAGAAAACCCGACGAGCTCGGTAACTCCGGGAGAGCCAGGCGATGAGGATGGGCCGCGCAATGGGGATGATGGCGATGGCGGTAACGATGACTACCAGGATCTCTCCAATGTGGTGCTGTTCCAGTTGGTAGATCCGTTCATCAGTAAATATGTAGAAAGTTCTACTGACCCGAACACAATTGACCCGGTACTGGTGATTGGCGAAGAAGTGACCTTTGAACTGGTGCTCACGCTGCCTGAAGGCCTGGCGGCGGATGTGCTGGTGCGCGACTACCTGCCGTTTGCGCCGGGCCGGCTGGAAGTATTAGGGGCTGAGGTCATCAGCATTGGGGCCAATATCGTTACCCACCCCGGTGGGCTGGCGATTGCACCGGCGAGCATTGTGCCCGCCATTTCAGACAGCAATGCTGACCTGATTGATGACGAAGTGGAGTTTGATTTTGGCACGATTCACAATGTGCCGAATGGCGTGCTGGACAGCGGCGATGTAATCGTGATGCAGGTAACCGCCCTGGTGTTGAACCATGTTGCCAACCAGGAACCGCAAACTCTCGAGAACCTGACTGAATTTGATATTGACGGCGTAACCTATACCAATGACGACAATTCGGCCCGGGTAGAAGTGGTGGAACAGCAACTGACCGTGGATAAAACCGTGAGCAGCATCGCGCCGGTGGCCGGGGTGGCCCAACTCGGTTCCACGGTGACCTACGAAATCACCATCCAGAATGGCTCCACCACGTATGTCTCAAACAGCGAGTCCGGTACGGTGGATGTCATCAGCGACCTGGATGGTTCGCTGGTGGCAACCATCAATGTGGGTGGTGGGCCGCAATTCCTGGCAAGCTCGCCGGGCGGCGGGTTTGTGTATGTGGCCAATGGTGTGAGCGTACAGGTGATTGATACGACCACCAATGCGGTGGTCGGCACGTTGGCGCTGGGCGGAGGGTCTGTGGCGCAACACCTGGCCGTAGCGCAGGATTTGAGCGTGATAGTGACAGCCAATATCGCCGCAACCCTGACCGTAATTGATCTGGAGACGCTGACTGAAACTGGTTTAGTGGCGCTGAACGATGTGCCGGGTGTAGTGGCGATTGCACCGGATAGCCGCTTTGCTTATGCCACCATCCCGACCACCAATGAAGTCGCGGTGGTGGATTTGAGCGACCTGTCGGTTACTTATGTGGCGATGGCCAGCGCCACCGCCGGGCCGCTGGGGATTGCAGTTCACCCGAATGGCACGTTTGCCTATGTCGCCAACGGCGGCGATAACACGATTTCGGTGATTGACTTGAGCAACAATACAGAAACCGCGGTAGTTGCGGGTCTGGCGGGCGCACCGAGTGAAATCCTCGTCCTGCCGGATGGCTCGGCGGTGGTCTTCAGTATGCCGTTGGTTCCGGGGGTGGGAATCATCAACCCGACCGCGCCGTACGGCTATCGAAATGTCAATGATGTAGCGGTAGCGCTGACTTCGCCCACCGGGCTGGGGGTGGTAGCAGTGGGAGGCAGTTATTGGGTGTATGCCGGCAATTTCGGGGAAGACACAGTGGCGGTGATTGATATGTCCACGGAACAGACCACGGGTCTGCTGGCCGGAGCCATCGGCGATGGCCCGCTCGGCATCACTCTGGCACACCAGGCAACCACGGCCTTCAACCTGGTGCTGGAAGATTTCGTGCCGGATGGGATGGACTATGTAACCAACTCGGCGGTGGGGGCGGCGCCCGCTGGCTGGACGGTGGATGATGCGGATGCCGAGGAAAGCAACTGGTTGGTTGTGCCGTTGGGTGGCACCTGGAACACCGGACGCGGCCTTACGATTGAGTTTGAAACTCTTGCCAACCTGGCCCAGGGACGGCTGGACAGCGTGACCCTCACTGGCGGGTTGATTACACTGGAGAATGCGGCTGCCAATGTGGTGGATTTTGACATCGCCGCGGTTACCTTGGGGCTGACCAGCCTGCCAGATGGCGAGTATGTGGTGGAAGTGCGCGATAACGGCGGTACGTTTGAATTCCGCCTGCTGCAGGATTTTGTGCCGGTGCCAATTGATGAAGACGGCGATGGAGTCGGAACCGAGACTACCCAGCGCATCATCGTCTGGACCACCAATGCCGGCGTAGGTCTGGGCCCGAATGAAACCGCGGTGCTGCCGTTCAGCGCCACGATACCCTATGGCATTAGTCTGGGAGACAATGTGCCGCAAGAGGCTACACTGCTCCTGAACGCGGTGCGGCTGACCTGGGCCTCGTTGGAAACGCTGACGGGTGAAGAGCGCGATGGTGAAGGTGGCGTGGATGACTTTGAAGCCACCAACGACGTTTCCATCACGGTCACCAACCCGGACTTGCGGATTGAGAAGACCGACAACGGGGTCGGCAATGTGGCTGCCGGAGCCGGCCTGGAATATGTGCTTGACTTCTTCAATGACGGCAATGCGACCGCCAATGATGTCATCCTGACCGAAACAGTGCCTGACCACACCATCTTCAGCGCCACAGCCACTGACCTGGCGAACGGTAATGCCGGGATTCCGGGTAATTGGTACCGGGCGGTGCTACCGTTGGGCAACCCGCCGGTGGCAGATGCCGTCCTATGCGCCGATGGCGACGGACCGGGGACAATCTGTGTGTTTATCCCGGATGTGGGCGCGGGCGCCGGGGTGCTTACCGCCAATGACAATGCGGCCAGCGGCACCGACGAAGGCTCTGTGCACTTTGTGGTAACGCTGGATAACCCGCTGGCGGCCGGCGCGGATGAAGTGGAAAACACGGCCAGCATTGATTACGATGAAACTGGCGATGGGCCGGATCCCTCACCAGAAAACAATGAAACCACGGTCGTAACCACCACCGCCGCCGGTGAACCGGATATGGTCATCCAAAAGGCCGACGGCATCCAGGTGAGCGCGCCGGATGAGACGATTGTTTACACGCTCTCGTTTGACAATGTGGGGACGCAGGATGCTACCGGCGTGGTGCTGTGGGATACCATTCCGGCTGGGGCGGCCTTTGACCCGGCCTTGAGTACTGGAACCTGGTACGAAGAAGCGCTGCCGGCGACCGTGCCGCCCACACCTTCCGCAACGGCCTGCGATGCCAGCACTGCCAGCGGAACGGTATGCGTGTTCACGCCGGACGTGGGCGATGGCCCGGGCGTAATCAATGCCCAGGTCATTGCCGAACCCCTGCGCTATACGGTGGACTTTGCTCTGACGGTGGCCGATGAAACCACCCTCGTAGGCCTTGGCGTTACGGATATCCGCAACCGGGCCGAGATTGGCGATGACGGCGCCAACGGGCCGGATGAGAACCCGAGCGATAACGTAAGCGAAGACGAAGATGCTCTGGCGTTTGACCTGGATAAGACCCTGATTGTTATCAATGAACCGCCGCTGGCAGCGCCCATTCCGGCTGGCAGCCCGGCCACGATTGGCACACTGCTCACCTATGAAGTGACGCTGGTGGTTCCGGGCAGCAATACGGCCACGCCCGCCAGCCCACCATTGGTGATGCCGAACTTCCTGGTCGCAGACTCGCTGGAACATGGTCTGGCCTTCATGGATTGCGTAAGCGTCACAGTTGCGCCCGGGGTAGCCGATGTAGATGTTACGACCGACTACGGGGCCGGTTTTGCTGACCTGTGCGCGCCGCAGGACCCGCCCAACAACCTGCTGGGCAACCCGCGTATTGATTCTGACCCACCCGGTCTGGTTGACCCGCTGGATGACGACCAGGGCCGCCGAATTGAATGGGACTTCGGCACCCTGACCAATAACACCGCCGATGACCAAACCATCACCATCACCTACCGCGTGGCCGTGCTGGACAACGCCGCCAATGTGCGCGGGGTGACACTCACCAATGAAGTTGACTGGACCTGGAACAGCGGCGTAAACGAAGCCGACCTGGGGCCGGAAGAAGCCGACGAAATCACCATCATGGAGCCGGATATTGACATCCTAAAGGAAGTGGACATCACGATTGCTTCCATAGGTCAGATAGTCACCTTTGATCTGACGGTTGAACACACCGGCGATAGCGATGCGACTGGCTATGAGATCATCGTGCTGGATACGCTACCCGCCGGCTTGTCGCTGGTGCCGGGCTCCTGGGTAGAACGGGCGGATAGCAGTGTGGCCAGCGCCGCCGTGCTGACGCTCGAACCGGGTAATATCCTCCGGGCGGAGTGGCCAGAGTTCCAGGTTGGGGATGTGGGTCGTTTGCGTTTCCGGGCGGTGATTACCTTCTTCCCGCCGGGGGGCATCAGCAATACCGCCAGCGTGGAGTGGTCGTCCTTCCCCGGTGACCTGACCAACCCGCAGTCCACGCACAACTCGTTCAGCACCGAGCGCTTCTATGACCCGCCGGATGACATTAACATCTATGGCGGCGTTACCTCAACCGTGACCATCACCCAGGCGCGCGGCCGCGGGTTGCAGTCTCCAGCGACCGGCTTTGCACCGGATGTGGAAACAGTATTACCTCAGCAGCCAGCAGAGTCGGCCTACCAGGAAATGAGTAGTAGTCGGTTGGTAATCCCGCAGTTGGGCGTGGACCTGCCGATTGTGGGTGTGCCGTTTGATCCCGAAAATGGCTGGGATGTGACCTGGCTGGGCAGAGATGGCGGCTGGCTGCAAGGTACGGCCGGTCTGGGAGAGGTGGGCAACACATTTATTACCGCCCATGTTTATGATGCCGACGGCAACCCGGGGCCCTTTGTGAACCTGCACAAGGTTGGCTATGGTGAAACCTTTGAGCTGCACCTGAACGGCTGGGTCTACACTTATCAGGTAGTGGACAACCGAGTGGTGCTGCCGAATGACAGCTCGATTTACTGGCATGATGCCTATGATCGGGTGACGCTGCTAACCTGCCTGGGCTACAATGAAGCGACTGGCACCTATAGCAACCGGGTGGCCGTACAGGCTATCCTGGTGAGCGTAACCGGGCGGTAAAAATAATAAGCGGGCCAACCATACAAACGAGGCGGGGATCCCCGCCTCGTTTGTATTTCCCCCAATTCTTACAGTAGAGACTGGTCTAGCCAATCCATAATTGA
>CAZEQN010000025.1:6638-17379 GCA_964514335.1 uncultured Anaerolineaceae bacterium | reverse complement strand
TGTGGGCCTTGAAGGCTAACACAGTTGCTTTGTGGAATAGACCCTGGGCAATACGCCCAACTCCCGATCCGCAATCCAAAATTCGGCTACTCGCCCACCCGAATGCGCGGGTTAAGGGCCGCATACAGCAGGTCGGCGGCCAGGTTGGCAAGGGCGAACGCCACCACCGTCACCATCACAATCGCCTGCAAGGTCGGCAGGTCGCGGCGGTCAATGGCGAAGACCAGCAGGCGGCCCAGCCCCGGGTAGTTGAACACATTCTCAATCACCACCAGCCCGCTCACCAGCCAGCCGGTGGAAATCGCAATCACGGTGATGGTCGGCAGCAGCGCGTTCGGCAGCACATGCCGCAGCAGCACCGCCCAGCGCGGCAGGCCCTTCAACTCCGCTGTGCGAACATAGTTCTGGCGCAACTCTTCCACCACCCCGGCGCGCGTCAGCCGGGCGATGTAGGCCAGCAGCACCAGCGTGGCGGTCAGGGCGGGCAGAATCAGGGCGGGCAGCGCCTCCCGGAACGGCGTCCCGACCGGGATGGCGGAACTGGCCGGCAGCCATGGAAAGCGAAAGGCGGCAAACTGAATCAGCACGATGGCGGTCACGAACTCCGGCAGGCCGACCACCGCCAGCGACCCAATCGAAATCAGCGTGTCCGGCCATTTGCCGTGCAGCAAACCGGCCAGCGCCCCCAGCCCCACCGCCAGAGGCACCGCCACTACAAACGCCACCCCCGCCAGCATCACGGACATGCGCACGCGCCCCAGCACCCACTCCCGAATTGGCTCACCAGTAGCATAGGACTCGCCCCAGTCGCCGCGCAGGAAGTCTGCCAGCCAGGTCAGGTAGCGCACAGCGGCCGGGTCATCCAGCCCCAGGTCGGCGCGGCACTCGGCCAGCCGTGCCGCCCCGGCTTCACGGCCAAGGATGACGCGGCAGACGTCGCCGGGCAGCACCTGGGCAATCAGGAAGACCAGCAGCGAGGTCAGCACGACCGTGAGCAGGAGGAAGCCGAGGCGGCGCAGCAGGTAGGTGAGCATCAGGGGCGTGCCTCCGGGTGCGCTTGCAGGGCCAGCAGTTCAGCGGGCGGGATATGGCAGAAAATCTGTTTGCCGTTGCTGGTCGCCTGCCAGGGCGGCGGTTGCGTCTCGCACAGCTCACCGAGGGCGTGCGGGCAGCGGGTGTGGAACGGGCAGCCGGAAGGCGGGTGCAGGGCGCTGGGGATTTCGCCCGCCAGCCGCACGCCGGCCGCCCCGCCGCCGGGGATGGCCGCCAGCAGCGCTTCGGTGTAGGGGTGATGGGGTGGCTCGAAGAGGGCCGCCGCCGGGCCGGTTTGCATCAGCCGGCCGAGGTACATCACCGCCACTTCATCGGCGAGGTAGGCCACCACGGCGATATCGTGCGAGATAAAGACCGTGGCAACGCCCTGCTCGGTTTGCAATTGGTGCAACAGGTTGAGGATGCTGGCCTGCACCGAAACATCCAACGCCGAGACCGGTTCGTCGGCCACCAGCAGTTCCGGCCGGGCGGCAAAGGCCCGCGCAATCGCCACGCGCTGCTTCTCGCCGCCGCTTAACTGGCCGGGGCGGCGGGCGGCGTATTCGGCGGGCAGGCGCACCGCTTCCAGCAGTTCAGTGATGCGGGCCTGCAGCGCCGGGCCGCGCAGGCCGAGTAAATTCACCAGCGGGCGGCTTAAGGATTCGCCGATGGTGAGGTAGGGGTTGAGGGCTTCCTCCGGGTTCTGGAAGACCATCTGCAACTGCGCCAGCAAAGAGACGTCGCGCTGCCGGACATCCGGCGGCAGGGGCAAATCCAGCAGGTGAATCTCGCCGCCGGAATGCGGGGCAAGGCCAACGATGGCGCGCGCCAGGCTGGTCTTACCGCTGCCGCTTTCGCCCACAATGCCGAGCGTGCGGCCCTTGCCCAGTTGCAAATCCACCCCGGCTACGGCCTGCACGGCGAGGCGCCGCTTGCCGGCCAGCGCTTCCGCCAGCGTGCGCCGCAGGGGGTAGCCCACGGTGACATCTTTCAGTTGCAGCAGCGGTTCAGCGACGCGGGCCGGTTCCGGAACCGCTCCGGCCACCGGTTGGGCCGGGTTGGCGGTGCCCGCCAGAATCTCCGGCCAGCGGTGGCAGCGGACGCGGTGGCCGGGTCGGGCTTCTTCCAGCGGCGGGCGCTCCGTATGGCAGTGGTCGGTGACCAGCGGGCAGCGCGGCGCAAAGACACAGCCGGGCGGCAGGTTGTTGAGGGGTGGGATGCGCCCGGCGATGCCCGCCAGCGGCTGGGCGGCGCGGCGCTGGCCGAGGCGCGGCAGGCTGTCCAGCAGGCCACGCGTGTAGGGGTGCAATGGCCGTCGGAAGAGGTCGGCGGTGGGCGCGTCCTCCACCAGTTCGGAGGCGTACAGCACTGCCGTGCGCTGGGTGCGGCCGGCCACCACGCCGAGGTTGTGGCTGACGTACAACGCCGCCGCCCCAGTCTCGGCCAGGAGGTCGCGCACC
Source organism: uncultured Anaerolineaceae bacterium (assembly GCA_964514335.1). Classification (GTDB taxonomy): domain Bacteria; phylum Chloroflexota; class Anaerolineae; order Anaerolineales; family UBA11579; genus SCUK01. Next base: position 14,887 of record CAZEQN010000025.1, on the reverse strand, counting down.
AGGTCAAGCACGGCGGCTTCGGTGGTTACGTCCAGGGCGGTGGTGGGTTCATCCAGCGCCAGCAGGCGCGGTCGGGCGCTTAGCGCCAGCGCAATCAGCACGCGTTGCTGCTGGCCGCCGCTTAACTGATGCGGGTAAGCCGCCGCCAGCCGTTCGGCATCCGGCAGACGCACCTGGCGCAGGGATTCAACGGCGCGGGCCCGAGCCTGGGCGCGGGACAGGCCGAAGTGCAAACGCAACCCCTCCGCCAGTTGCTCCCCGATTTTCATGGCCGGGTTAAGCGAGGTGAAGGGGTCCTGCGGCACCAGCGCCAGCTCTTTGCCCCAATAGGCGCGCCAGTCGGCGCGGGAGGCGCGGGCCAGGTCGCGCTCTGCCAGCCGGATTTCGCCGCCGGTCAGGCGGCCTGCGGGCGGTAGGTAGCCCATCACCGCCAGCGCCAGAGTGGTCTTGCCGCTGCCGCTCTCGCCCACCAGCCCGACCGTCTCGCCCGCTTCAATCGTCAGGTCAATGTCGCGCAGGGCGGTCAGGCCGCCATAGGCCACCGAGAGACCACGCAGTTCCAGCAGCGGGGCGGTCATTCGGTAGGCTCCAGCAGAGCGCGTTTGAGGCCGTCCGCCAGCAGGTTGGCGCCCACCACCACCACGGCAATCGTGACCGCGGGCGCCCACATCGCCCACGGCACCTGGCTCAAGTTGCGACGGCCTTCATTGACCATCAGGCCCCAGTCCGGGTTGGGCGGCTGCACCCCGACCCCCAGAAAGCCCAGCGAGGAAATCAGAAAAATGGCGTAGGAAAAACGCAGGGCGGCTTCCACCGCCAGAGCCGGCAAAGCGGCGGGAAGGATTTCGCGCAGCAACAGGCGCGGCAGGCGTTCGCCCTGCAGGCGGGCGGCCTCGACCCAGGCGCGGCCGCGCACCCCCAGCGCCACCGAGCGCACCACCCGCGCCACAATCGGGGTATAGACCACCGCCAGCACCAAAAATACGCCCAGCCCGCGCCCGATGGCCGAGACCGACTCGCCATAGGCCGCCCGTAACGTGCCGAGCAGGAGCAGCGCCAACAACAGGGCGGGCAGCGAAAGCAGCGCGTCAAAGAAGCGCATCAGCAGTTCATCCAGCCAGCCGCCCAGCGTGCCGCTCACCAGCCCGAGGGCTGTGCCGAGCAGCGCCGCCACCAGCGTGCCGCCGCCCGCCAGCAGCAGGGCCGAGCGCGCCCCGGCCAGCACGCGGCTGAAGACATCCCGCGCCAGGTGGTCGGTGCCGAACCAGTGCTGGGCGCTGGGCGGCACGCGCACGCTTTCGTAGATGGATTGATTGGGGTCAAACGGGGTCAGGACCGGGCCGAAGAACGCCGCCAGCACGAACAGCAGAACGATGGCCGCTCCCAACGCGCTGGGCGGGTCAACCAAAAGGCGGCGCATAAAGCGAGTGCGGTTGGGGTGCATGCTAATGCCCCTCACCCCCTACCCCTCTCCCAATTCTGGGAGAGGGGTGCAAAAACAATAATGCGTAATTATTGACAGTTGCAATCGGGGATGGGTCTAACATCCAGTTGGTTAGGCTTACGGAGCGAGCGTTACGCCGCTCACATCCGTGCGGCCCGCAAAAGCTTTCATCTCGAAGCCAAGGAAGGCCTCTGAAATCGCACCGAACTGGGCGAAGTAGTAGGGGATGATGACCGGGCCGCGCGTCGCCAGGATGGTCTGCAACTGGCGGTAGGCCTCCACCCGCTCGGCCTCGTCGAGGGTCGAACCAGCGGTGGCAATCAGGGCGTCCACTTCGGCGTCTGACCAGTGGGCTTCGTTCCACTCGCCGTCCGAGGCCAGCATCTGGGTGAAGTAGAACTGGGGATAGGGGCGCGAGCCCCAGCCGGTGATGCCCAGGTCGACTTCCAGCCAGCCGTTATCGCCGTAGTACACGCTCTCCGGCTCCACGCTGATTTCAACCACGATTCCGGCTTCGGCCCACTGCTGTTGCAGCACGGCGGCCAGGTCCGGGCGGCCGCCCGAATCCGGCACGTGCAGCACCAAATTCAGAGCCGGGTCGCCGCCGGTTTCGGTTGCCCACGCATCCAGCAGGGCGCGCGCCGCGGCGACATCCCGCGCCGCGGGTTGGACGGCCGGGTCATGATACGGGCCGTAGAGCGGCCCCACCGGGCTGTCATTGCCGACGGCGCCGTAGCCCTGCTGCACCAGTTGCCAGATGGCGGTGCGGTCGGTTGCCAGTTTCAGCGCTTCCACCACCCGCGGGTCATTGCCCGGGGCGCGGTCGGCCCGCAGGCGGATGAGGTCAAAGCCGTTGGTGGGGATATCCAGGGTGGTAATCCCGGCCTCGGTCTTCAGGCTCTCGAACAGGGCGGTGGACATGCGCAGCACCAAATCCACCTGGCCGCCGCGCAGGGCATCCACCATCGCCTGGTCATCGGCAAAGAAGATGACTTCCAGCCCCGCCAGGCCGGGCTTGCCCGCCTGGAAGTAGGCCGGGTTGGCTTCCAGCACGATGCGGTCTTCGGGCGTGTAAGACGCCACGCGGAACGGGCCGGTGCCGTTGAAATCGCCGGGGTCGGCCGCGCCAGCCTTGATGATGAGGGCGTGGTTGTCGCTCAAGTCATACAGGAAGAACGGGTTGGCGGCGGTGAGGGTGAAGGTCACTTCCAGGTCGCCAGTAGCTTCGATGCTGGCGATGTTGCCGTACAGGCTGGCGGTTGCCAGACCGCCGTCCGGGTCGCGCAGGCGGTCAAAGGTGTAGACCACATCGGCGGCGCTGAAGGGGCTGCCGTCATGGAAGGTCACGCCCTCGGCCAGGGCGAAGGTGTAGGTCAGGCCATCCGGGCTGATGGTCCAGTCGGTGGCAAGGCGCGGGGCGATGTTGGACTGCGGGTCCACGTCCACCAGATAGTCAAAGACATGGTTGGCGACGAAGACTTCCGAATCGGAGGAAATCAGGCCCGGGTCGGTGGCGACAATCGGCTGGAAGGCCACCCGCAGCGTGCCGCTGGGGCCGCTGGCCGCCGGTTCGGCGGGGGATTCAACGGGGGTTTCGGCGGCGGGTTCGGCCGGGGCTGCGGTGGGCGCGGCGGCCGGGGCGCAGGCCGCCAGCAGCAGGGTCAGGGCGGCCAGCAGGGCAAACAGCGTGCCGGCGCGGCCAGGGGTTGAAGCAGTGGCTTTCATCTCTTGTTCTCCTTCTAACTGGTTGATAGTCATCCGGCGGGCGTATGCGCCGGGGCCTCACAGGGGTCAGGCCGCGGTTGGGCGGCAATGGGCGCACAGGCCCAGCAAAATCAGGTGTTCGGTCTCGACCAGAAAATGGAACTCCTGCTGGATGTCATCCATCAGGCCGCGCACCCGGGCGTGGTCGAGCTTCTGGTCCATGCCGCAGGCGCGGCAGATGAGGTGGTGGTGCGGGTGGTCGCTGGCGATTTCATAGACGGTCTGGTTGCCGATGCGGGTGGCGATGACCAGCCCGCGCTCGATGAACAGCTCAATGGCGCGGTAGACGGTGGCAGGGCTGATGTTGGCATCCACCGTCTGCACGGCCGCCAGCACATCCGCCAGGCTGGCGTGCTCGCCGTTATCCCAGATGGCCTTGAGGATGACGCGCCGCTGGGGGGTGACGCGAAAGCCGTGCTGGCGCAGGGAGGTTTCAAAAGAAAGGTCGGTTGTCATCTTGTTGCAAAAATTCGCATGTGCATGGATGTGCAAGAGGGTAACGCGGCCGGGCGGGTCTGTCAAGGGGCGCGGGCGGGAATGTCAAGGGAGTGGAGTGGTCTGGAGTTGATTTGTTCCAGCCTGCCGGATGGAGTGCGGGGTTTGGTTGGGATTCCGGAGTTGGCTACGCCAACTCTTGCGCTCCCTTCGGCCGGCTCAGGGCAGGCGGAATGACAAGAAGCGGGGGCGGGTATACAACCACCCCCAATCAGCAATCTACAATCCAAAATCAACTATCTCAAAATTTATTCAGTTTTCGTCCTTCGGCGCTGCGGTATCCTGGTTGGCATCCAGTCGCGCCTGCACGGCCGCCCAATCCAGCGCCGCCAGCGTTTCCTCAAACCAGGCCACGGCTTCGGCGTGCTTGGTCTTCAGGTCAGCGGCATCCCGCACAAAGGCCAGCGCCTCCAGGCGTTTGGCGGTCTCCGGTGGCAGTTCGCGGTACAGGTAGCGGCCGCCCCAGTCAAAATGCCACGGCGTGTGGCGGATGCGTAACAGATCCAGCAGCGGCCGGAAGGTCAGGCCCTGGTAGAAAGACAGAGCATCCAGCGGCTGCTGGCGCAGCAGTTCCTTCTCCACCAGCGGTTGCAGAATATTGAACCGCGCTGCCATATCGGTTACCCGGGCTTTTAGTTTTTCAAGATGGGCGGTGGCATCCAGCGGCTGCGGGTTGAAGGTGTTGTTACGGTTAATCATTACCACCCCGCGCCCATGCACCTCGGGCTCCCAGAAGCGCGGCCCGGGGCTGTTGTACTTCGCCACCGCCATATCCACCATCAGGTACGGCCCGGCTGCTTCCAGCAGCCAGAAGCACTGGCTCATGCCGTGCCAGGCGGGTTCCGGCACGCGGTATTTATGCTGGATGGGCGAGAGCGTTTTGAGGGCCGCCTCCACGATTTCCAGCACATCCTCCACCCGTTCATCTCCGGCAATCACATGCAGGTCAATGTCCGAATATTCATCGGCGCGGTTGAAGGCCGCCGAACCGCCCTGCCACGCCGCGTAGACATATGGCAGGCCTTCCAGCGTCATCAGCAGTGTGTCCAGCAGGGTCTGGCGGTTGAGGGTCGGTTCAGGCATGGCAGTCCTCTGTATAATGGAGTGGATGAACACCAAGTATAGCTGCCCGAATGAACCAGCGCACATTTTCTTAACCGGCGTCAAGGAAAATTCCGGTGACTGAATTGATTGAAATCGGCGTCATCAGCGATACCCACGGCCATCTGACCGCCGCCGCTTGTGAGGCTCTGGCTGGCGTAGCCCTGATACTGCACGCCGGCGACCTGGACACGCCTGAAGTGCTGGCACGCCTGGCACAGATTGCGCCGGTGCAGGCGGTGCGCGGCAACATGGACCGCCACCCCGACCTGCGCGCCCTGCCAGCCACGCGGGTGGTGGAGGTCGGCGGGCTGGCCCTCTACATGCTGCATGATTTTCTGGACCTGGACCTCAACCCGGCCGCGGCTGGTTTTCAGGCCGTCATCAGCGGTCACACCCACCGGCCAGAACTGACCTGGCGCGGCCCCACCCTGTATCTCAACCCCGGCAGCGCCAGCGCCCCGCGCGGCGTACCCCAGCCCAGTCTGGCACGCCTGACGGTGGCCGGCGGCGCTCTGCAGGCCGCGCTGGTACAATTGCCGCCGGAATAAACCGCTTAGAAAGTAGCCCCGCCCTCCCTATGGCCAACATCCTTGTTTCCGGTCTGATAAACATTGAAACCACCGTGGCAGTGGAAGCCTTTCCGATTCCCTATGCGCCGGTGGAGTACAACTTCTTCGGCGTGGATGCCACGGTTTCCGGCGTGGGCTACAACATCAGCAAGGCCCTCACCCGGCTGGGCGAGCGGGTCTCGTTCCTCTCGCTCATTGGGCAGGACCTCGCCGTGGCTTCGGTGCGGGCCGAGTTCGCCGCCCATTACATGAATGATGAGTACGTGCTGGAAACCGCCGCCCAGACCGCCCGCTCCGTGATTCTGTATGACAAGGCCGGGCGCAGCAAAATCCTGGTGGACCTTAAAGACCTGCAGGAACAGCGTTACCCGATGGATGTCTTTGAGCGCACGATTGTGCATGCCGACCTGGCCGTGCTGTGCAATATCAACTTCTCGCGCCCGATGCTGGCGAAAGCCAAAAGCATGGGCAAATGGATTGCCACGGATGTCCATACTCTCTCAGATTTGGAAAGCGAGTACGACCGCGACTTCATGCAGGCCGCCGATATTTTGTTTATGTCAGATGAGTTGCTGCCCGCCCCGCCCACCGAGTTTTCAGCGGCGGTGATGGGCCGCTACAACCCGCAGGTGCTGGTGATTGGCATGGGGCAGCACGGCGCGCTGCTGCGCCTGCGGGATGACCCCCAGACCTACACCTACCCGGCCATCTCCGTGCGGCCGGTGGTCAACAGCATTGGGGCGGGGGATGCGCTCTTCTCGGCTTTCCTGCACGGCTACCTGCACACCCGCGATGCCCATGCCGCCCTGCAACGCGCCCAGCTTTTTGCGGGCTACAAAATCGGGGCGCGCTCGGCCTCCGAGGGCTTCATCTCCAGCCAGCGGCTGGAAGAACTGGCCGCCGAGCATTTGCAGAATCCTACTTAAGCACTAGCCGCTGGCAGCGGTCCATGGTCTAATTTCAGGTAGAATCGAAAGGCTGACCCTTTCGATCGGAAGGGCGGAAATGAGAAACCGTATGTCTATTGAACCCTCTTCATACCAAAAGGCCAAAGAGGCCATGGAAAAACGCCAGCGCAATACCATGCTGGCGGTCAGCGCTCTGGCGGTGTTGTTTGTAGCCGTGGGGATTTTCTTCATTATCCTGTGGCTGGGCGATGCCAACCTCTCGCTGCCCTTCCTCGCTACGGATACGCCGACCCCTACCAGCACTCACACCCCCAGCCCGACCCCCGAGCCGAGCCTGACGCCTACGGAAACAGTAGAAGCGCCGCCCACCGAACCGGAAAACACCCCCACCGCGGCGGCCCCCTTCATATACATTGTGGAATCCGGCGACACCCTGTTTGGCATTGCCGAGAAGTTTGACGTGCCGGATGTGCTCATCATCATGGTGCTGAACAACTTGAACAACGACAGCGTGCTGTTTGTCGGCCAGCAGCTGGTCATCCCGGACCCCAATACGGGCTTGCCGACCGCCACGCCCATCCCCGCCAACCTGCCTGCCGGCACTCTGATTCAATACCTGGTGTTGCCGGGCGATACGGTGCGGCTCATCGCCGAGCGTTTCTTGAGCACCGAAGACGCCATCATTGTGGAGAATGACCTGACTGACCCGAACAATATTTTCGTTGGCCAGTTGCTGTTTGTGCCGGTGCGGCTGGTGACGCCCACCAGCGGGCCGGTGCTATCGGCCAGCTCCACCCCGGCTTCCGGCAGTACCATCACGCCGGTGCCCTCCGGCCCCAGCGCCACGCCCACGCCTTAGCCTTTGAACCCAAACGGCCTCGCAACTCTGCGAGGCCGTTTTTTTAGTATCGCTGGTGTTTCTTAGCGCGTGGGGGTTGGGCCGCCGCGCCGCAGGTCATGAACCGATTGTTTGAGCAGTTGTTTGAGCACTTTCATATCCACCTGCTCCAACCGTTTGACATACAGGCACACTTTGCTGGTGGTGAACTTGCCGAGCTCCGCCAGCAAGTCGGCATACTTTTCGGCAAAGCCTTCCTCAAGATAGATGGTGATGCTCTGGGCGCGGGGTGAAAAAGCCAACAAGGGCCAGTCTTGTTCGTGGCCGTCGGCATAGAGCACCGGGTGGCTGTCAAACCCCACAATCGCGCTGCCCCACATTTCGGCTTTCTGGCCGGTGACTTCTTCCATCAGTTTGAGCAACTCAAAGCTGTCGGCGCGTTTGCGTTCATCTTTTAAACGCTGCAGAAAGGCCTCCACGCTGGCGGTATTGCGCTGGGTTTTTGGTTCAGCCATGGGGTCTCCTCACGTTTTATTATGCCGCCGGGTTGTTTTTCTTCATGTGCGTCACGGATTTTTTGACCAGTTGTTTGAGCACTTTCATATCCACCTGCTCCAACCGCTTGATGTACAGGCAGGACTTGCCGGTGCTGTATTTGCCGAGTTTGGCCAGCAGGTCTTCGTATTCGCTGAAGCCAGGCATGATGTAGAGGGTGAGGTTCTGGGCGCGCGGCGAAAAGCCAACCAGCATCCAGTCGCCCTCCCGGCCGGTGGAATACTTGTAACGGTACTTGCCAAAACCCACAATGCTGCTGCCCCACATTTCGCCCTTTTCGCCAGTGACTTCTTCCATCAGTTTAAGCAATTCAAAGCTGTCAGCCCGTTTGCCCTCATCCTTCACTTTATTCAAAAAGGCTTCCACGCTGGCAGTGTTGCGTTGGGTTTTCAGTTCGGCCATCGGTTCTCTCCTTTGATTGCCTCATTGATACACTGAAACTGCCTGCCGGTCAATCCGGCGGGCATGAGTGTAAATACTCTGGCAAGGAACAAAAACCTCCCGGAGGTTTTAAACTCCGGGAGGTTGTATGGATAAGCGTGAGTCTGGCAAAACCGGCTTAAACTTCGTTA
>CAZEQN010000025.1:0-6628 GCA_964514335.1 uncultured Anaerolineaceae bacterium | reverse complement strand
GCTGCGCAGGTCGCCATTGGCCGAGGCCACCCGGTCGCTGATGTGCTGGCGCGCCCGGCTCATCAGTTCGTTGGTGTCACTGTCTTCGCTGTGTACAAAGCCGCGGGTGATGATTTCGGGCTCTTCCATCAGGCGGCGGTCCTTGTGGCTGACCACCAGATTGACAAACACGATGCCGTCGCGTGAAAGCTGTTCGCGTTCGCGCACCACTTCGGAGCTGATTTCGCCCACCCGGGTGCCATCCACGAACACATACCCGCCCGGCACGCGCTCGCCGATTTTCATCTTGCCTTTTTCAAATTCAATCACGCGGCCATTTTCGACCACGGCGATGTTTTCCTTCGGGATGCCCAACTGCTCACCCATGTTGCCATGCTGGCGCAGGTGGCGCAGTTCGCCGTGTACCGGAATCAGGTATTTGGGCTTGATCAGATGCAGCATCAGTTTCATTTCTTCCTGGGCGGCGTGCCCGGAGACATGCACCGGCAGAATCGGGTCATAAATCACCGTTGCGCCGCGCTGAATCAGGCGGTTGATGGTGCGCGAGACCATCTCCTCATTGCCCGGAATCGGGTGCGAGGAGAGCACAATCGTATCGTCCGGCTTGAGGTCAAACTGGCGGTTGGTGCCCACCGAGAGCCGCCCGACAATCGAGGACGGTTCGCCCTGGGTGCCGGTGCCCATCAGCACCACTTCCTTCGGGTTCATCTTGACCGCTTCTTCCAGCGGGACGACCAGATTTTCATCCAGGTCCAGGTAGCCGAGGCGCATCGCCATTTTGGCGTTTTCGCGCATGCTGGTGCCGACAAACGAGATTTTGCGCCCGTGGCGGGCGGCGGCTTCGCCGACCTGCTGCATGCGCGAGATGAGCGAGGCAAACGAGGCCACCAGAATGCGGGCCGGGGCGTTGCGGAAGACCTTGTCAAAGGCGTCATCAATCACGCGCTCGGAGGGCGTCCAGCCCGGCTTGTCGGCGTTGGTGCTGTCGCCCAGCATCGCCAGCACGCCGCGCGCCGACCATTCCGCCAGCTTGGCGAAGTCAGTCGGCCAGTTATCTACCGGGGTGTGGTCAAACTTGTAGTCGCCGGTGTGCACAATCAGGCCTTCCGGGGTGGTGATGCCCAGCGCCACGCAATCCGGGATGGAGTGCGAGACATGCGCGAATTCAACTTTGAAGACGCCAATCTGGACCGTATCGCCGGCGTTGATGGTGACGCGCTGGGCGATATCCAGGTTGCCATCCCGCGCCAGTTTCACTTCCATCAGCCCCTGGGTGAGGGGGGTGGCGTAGATGGGCACGTTGATTTCTTCCAGCAGGTGCCGCACCGCGCCGATGTGGTCTTCATGGCCGTGGGTGATGACAATGCCCTTGACCTTGTGCACCTTGTCTTTCAGGTACTGAAAATCCGGGATGATGTAATCAATCCCCAGCATGTCATTTTCAGGGAACATGATGCCGGCATCCACAATCAGGATGTCATTGCCATATTCGTAGACCATCATATTCTTACCGATTTCCCCGAGGCCTCCCAGGGGAACAATTCGTAGTTTCGCCATTTTTTTATTTCCTTTCAAATCTGGTTCCAAACGGGAAACCACCGCTCACCGGCAAAAGGCGGGCGGTCAATCCCTGTTCGGTTTTAAACAGGCAGGGCCTGTTGAGTTCAGTATTAAACGTGCAACCCCGGCAGTTTTGCTGGGCCGGGGCTGTTGAATAGCAGTGCTATTTTGGTACTACGTGCGTACGGGTGAAAATCAATACGTCCAGAGTTCCTTCAACGGCCAGAGGCCAGAATAAGTCATCGTTCAACTTGTGGATTCTATCACGGACTGGGGGGCGCGGCAAGGTGGTTGTATAGATTGTTTGTAAGAATATGGCCGCCTACCCCACCTTGTCATTCCGCCTGCCCTGAGCGAAGTCGAAGGGAGCGTCAGCGAGGAATCCCAACGAGGCCTATATCTCCAGATTGCCCGCTGGAAAAGCGGAAATTCTTTTTGCCAACGGGCAGAATCACGGGCAGTGTGGGCCGGGATTCCTCGCTCTGCTCGGAATGACAAGCGTGGGCAAGAATCCCGCCCAGAGGTAGGGGTCGAGCTTAGCTCGACCCCTACGCGCATGGCATGAACTCATTCCCGGCTGGCATAAATTTGCCGATAGGAGGGTAGGGGCGTAGCATGCCTGCCTGAGCGTAGTCGAAGGGCTACGCCCGTGACCACACGCACACCAACTGACGACTTTCCAAATCACTCTCGCAACAAAAAACCTCCCGAAGGTTTGGAACCTCCGGGAGGTTGCTAACGCTACAGCGTTCGCCTGATGGGGCGGCTTAGTACATCCCACCGCCGTCCGGCATGGCCGGAGCTGGTTTGTCCTTCTCCGGCAGGTCGGTAATCAGGGCTTCGGTGGTCAGGATCATGGCCGCAATCGAGGCAGCGTTTTCGAGCGCCCCGCGGGTCACTTTGGCCGGGTCAATCCAGCCGGCGGCTACCATGTCCACGGCTTCTTCGGCCAGCACGTCATAGCCGATGTTCTTGTTCTTCTTCTCGGCCTGGGCGCGGCGCACTTCTTCGATAATCACCGAGCCATCCTTGCCGGCGTTGGCGGCCAGCTTGCGCATCGGCATTTCGAGCGACTTGCGCACGATGTTCACGCCCACCTGGGCATCGTCATCGTCCATTTTGAGCTTGTCCAGCGAAGGCAGGGCGTTGATGAGCGCTACGCCGCCGCCCGGTACGATGCCTTCTTCAATTGCGGCGCGGGTCGCCGAAACGGCATCCTCAACGCGGTGCTTCTTTTCCTTCAGTTCGGTCTCGGTGGCCGCGCCAACCTTGATGACCGCCACGCCGCCGGAGAGCTTGGCCAGGCGTTCGTTCAGCTTTTCCTTGTCGTAGTCGCTGGTGGTGTTGGCGATTTCAACGCGGATCTGCTCGATGCGGCCCTGAATGGCCTTGGCATCGCCGTGGCCGCCGATGATGGTGGTATTGTCCTTGTCAGACACAGTCTTCTCAGCCGTGCCGAGGTCGGCCAGGGTGGCGGTTTCCAGCTTGCGGCCGACTTCTTCCGAGATCACGGTCGCGCCGGTCAGTACGGCGATATCCTGCAGCATGGCCTTGCGGCGGTCGCCGAAGCCGGGGGCCTTGATGGCCACCACGTTCAGCATGCCGCGCAGTTTGTTGAGCACGAGGGTCGCCAGGGCTTCGCCGTCAATGTCTTCGGCGATAATGACCAGTTCGCGCTTGCCAGACTGCACCATCTTCTCCAGCAGCGGCACCATATCGGCGGCGGCGGAGATTTTCTTGTCATGAATCAGGATGTTGGCGTGTTCAATCACCGCTTCCATCGTTTCCGGGGAGGTGACGAAGTAGGGCGAGAGGTAGCCGCGGTCGAACTGCATGCCTTCCACATATTCGGTTTCAAACTGCAAACCCTGGCTGTCTTCCACGGTGATGACGCCGTCGTTACCGACCTTGTCAAACACTTCGGCAATCAACTCGCCGATTTCGCGGTCCTGGGCCGAAACCGAAGCGACATTGGCGATGTCTTCCTTGGTCTTGACCGGGATGGCGTTCTTGGTGATGAATTCGGCCACGGTCTTGGTGGCGGATTCAATCCCGCGCTTGAGCAGCATCGGGTTGGCGCCGGCGGCCAGGTTCTTCATGCCGTTGGTGACGATGGCATGCGCCAGCACGGTGCTGGTGGTGGTGCCATCGCCGGCGATGTCGTTGGTCTTGGTGGCGGCTTCCTTGAGCAGCTGGGCGCCCATGTTCTCAAACGGGTCGGCCAGTTCAATTTCCTTGGCCACGGTCACGCCGTCGTGGGTGATGGTCGGGGCGCCGAATTTCCGGTCGAGAGCCACGTTGCGGCCCTTGGGGCCGAGGGTGGTGGAAACGGCCTCGGCGACGGCATCCACACCGCGCATCAGGCGGCGGCGGGCTTCTTCAGAAAAAATGAGTTGTTTAGCCATGGTTGTACTCCTGTAATTTCAATGGGGTGTCAGAGCGAGCGGGCTTACTCAATCACAATCGCGAGCAGGTCGCTTTCGCGCATGATGAGCAGTTTCTTGCCGTCCATCTTGATTTCGGTGCCAGCGTACTTGGCGAACAGAACGGTATCGCCTTCCTTGACATCCATGGCAATGTACTTGCCATCTTCATCGCGTTCGCCGGGGCCGGCCGCCAGTACTTTGCCCTTCTGGGGCTTTTCCTTGGCGGTCTCGGGCAGCACAATGCCGCCAGCAGTCATTTCTTCCTGCTCGATGGCTTCAATGACCAGACGGTTGCCAATCGGTTTGAGTTTCATGCGGTATTCCTCCAGAGATATAAGATTGCGGATTTTCGAGCGTTAGCAGTCACAAGGGTAGAGTGCTAAAACGCCTCCGAATAATACTCTATCTGGAGTGGGATTTCAAGGGCAGAACGCGTAAGAGGTTTGTTAACGGGGAACTTAATGTGGGCGCGGCCGCTTTACGGCTCGTCCAGGTCGTCCATCTCGTCGGACGGGGCGGGCGGCGTGGCGGTCGGTACGCTGCCGCGGTCGCGCAGGATGGCGCATACATTCAGGCTTTCGCGGGCAATGCCGGAAACGACTTCATCGTTGCCATAGACCGCCAGCACCTGGTTCAAAATCGGCTCGGCTTCGTCGCACATGTTGAGGGCCGCCAGCACCGAGCCATAGGTGTAGTAGAACGCGACGCTGGAGTTATCCAGCGGCAGGCCCTCTACCGCCACCGCGCCATCTTCATTCTCAAGCGCCGTGCAACCAATGACCGAACAGCGCAAAGGCGGGATGCTGCCCTCGTAGTTGCGCGCCCGGAAGCGGATGATGCCCAGCTCGCCGTAGATGCTGGCGTTGGCCGGGTCGAGGTCAATCGCCCGTTCCGCATTGCGGGCGGCAATGAAAAACTGCCCCTGGCGGGTATAGGTCTTGGCAATCGCCACATAGGGCAGGGGGTCGTTTATTCCCAGGGTGCTGTTAATCTGGGCGGCGCGGGCGAAGAACTCCAGCGCCTGATCGTATAACTCCAACTGGCGGTAGTTCTGCCCGATTTTGATGTAGAGATAGGTGTAGTTGGGCATGATTTCAGCCGCTGCCAGATATTCCTGGATGGCGCGGCTGTAAAAGCCGGTGCTTTCCAGAATGAAGGCGAACACGCGGTGGGTGTCCATCGAGTTGGGTTCCAGCGTGACCGCCAGTTCGGCCAGGGCGCGGGCCTGCTCAAACTGGCCCTGGTCCATCAGCGCTTCCGCCCGGTAAGCAATCGCCAGAGCATTGCTGCTATCCAACTGGGTGGCGCGCACCGCGGCGGTAGCGGCGGTGGCGAGGTAGGCCTCACGGGTTTGTGAATCTTCCTCAAACGAGGCGCTCCAGTTGTACACCAGGGCGCGCACGGCATGGGCATCGCTGTTGAGGTCGTCCACCAGCACGGCCTGGTCCACATGGGCGCGGGCTTCGGTCAGGCGCGCCAGGGCTTCGGCGCGGGTAATCAGCGGTGAAGAATAGGTCTGGATGCGGGCCAGTTCAATCAGGGCCGGGATGTCATTGGGGTCCACCCGCACGGCATCTTCATAGGCCGAGATGGCGGCATTGAGGTTGCCAGCCGAGAAGTGCGCCTGACCTTCCTGTACAAAGGAAGTCGCGTTGCGGGTAGGGGTGGGGGTGGGCAGGAACAACGGCTCCACCGTGCCAGTATCCACGCCGCGCAACAGCAGCAGCCCGCCAAAAATCATCACCACCCAGACCATCATGCGGGCCGGGTGGTCGCGCGGGCCGCGCCGGGGCTCAAAAATTTTGCGTTCAGTCGGGCGGATGTACATATCAGGGCGTCGCGGCCGGGGTGGTTGTCAGGCTCGGGGCGGGGCTGGCATTCGGGTCGGGCGTGGCGGTGGTCGGGCTAACAGCCTGCGCCCGGCACAAGTCCAGGCCCGCCTGGGCGTTGGCCTGCGAAATGTCATCGGCCGGCACGCCGGCAATCAGGGCCTGGAAAATCGGCACAGCCTCGCTGCAACGGTTGGTACGCGCCAGCGCCAGGCCATACATGTAGAAATACTCGGCCACGTCATAATTCAACGGTACGCCTAACACCGTCTGGCCGTTGCTGTTCAGCCCGCCGTGAATGGCAAGGCTGAAGGCGTCAATCGCTTCAATGTATTGCTGGTTGCGGTAAAGGGCCACGCCCCAGGCGCCATAGCGGCGGGCGTTGGTGGGGTCATCTTCGGCGGCTTTTTTGGCGAACTGCACCGCCTTGGCAAATTCGCCATTTTGCAGGTAAATCCGGGCGATGAAGGCATCCGGCGCGGGGTCAGCCGGGTTGAGGGCGTCTGCCAGGTTGAATTCATTGATGGCTTCATCCACTTCATTCAGCGCCCACAGGGTGCGCCCGAGGCCGAGGTGCAGGCTGGGGATGCGGTCATTGATGGCGAGGGCGGCGCGGTATTCATCCACCGCCTCAACGTAATTTCCGGTCACTTCCAGCACCAGCGCCCGGCCGCGCCGCACTTCCAGCAGGTTGGGGTTGAGTTCCAGCGCCCGCCGCGAGGAATCGCCGGCGCGTTCAAACTGCTGCTGCCCGGCCAGCAGTTCAGCCAGAAAAGCGTGGGCTTCGGGCAGGTCAGGGTTGAGGGCCAGGGC
>CAZEQN010000024.1:13038-17435 GCA_964514335.1 uncultured Anaerolineaceae bacterium | reverse complement strand
CAGGGTCAGTCGCCGCTCGACCGACCCTGGCCGCTCGTCCTCGTCCAGGCTCGTGTAGGTCCAGTAGCCCAGCCCGCGATAGCCGGCGGCAAGGGCCGCGTAGACTTGCAACCGCAGCGATTCCGGCTCGGCGATGATCGCCGCGCGTCCGGCCGCCTCCCGCTGCCGCGCGACTTCGGGCGCCGGCTCGGCGTGGACCCAGGTCATCATGAACGTGCCGGGCTGGGCTTTCATCCGCCGCTCAATCAGCCAGTCGCGATACGGCTTGGCGCCAAAGCTGGTGTGCAGCGCCGGGCGGCTGGCCCCCAGTGGGCGCACCATGCTCGCTACCGGCGTAGCGGCCGGGCTGCCAGCTGTGGCTGGCGCGCTTTCTGCCGCCAGAATCTCCTGCGGAATCACATCCGGGTCTTCGCCGTAGAAATACCAGCCATCCGGGTTGTTCTGGAACTTCTCGACGATTTCTTCCATTTCTTCCTGAAGTTTCTGGTCATCCTCGGTCAGTTTCTCCAGCGCATCCTTCATATTCTGAATCCAGCCGCCGTGTTCATTCGCCAGCACCGATTCAGCGCTCTGCACCAGCCGTTCATAGGTGCTGTGGCTTTCTTTTTCGAGCGCCGGGGTCGCCCGCCACCACATCCGGATGCTCTCCAGGTCGCGGCTGGCCTGGTTGTAGCCAATCAGGGTGTTTTCGTACTGGTTGTATTCCAGGTAGGTCGTAATTGCGCCCACAATCGTGGTGGTCGCCGCAATCCAGATTTCAAAGCCAAAGGCCGCCAGGGCGGTGCCCAAAGCCCCGAAGAGGATAATGCGCCAGTTCAGTTGGCGGGTTTTGTTGCCATACTTCACCACTTTGCCCTGATAGAAGCGCAACTGGTCTTCCAGCCGCAGCCGGATATACTCATCCGGGTTCAGGAAGGAAAAACCATCATCGGCTTCAGCCGCCGCGAACTTCGGCGGCAGATTGCCTTTATAGGTCTCAAGGCCGTCCTTGTTGACTTCGGTCTTCATCAGCCGTTCGCTGATGGTCTGCACCCGCTGCCAGAGTTTGATTTCGCGCGCTTCAATCGCATGGGCCGCATCGCTGTATTCGCCATACTTGGCGCGGAACTCAAAAATCTCGCGCTTAATCGTCTCGGCCGCGCCCCGCAGCAGTACATAGTTCAGGCCGCGCTCAAACTTGTTGGCCCAGGTCAGCAACATGCTGACCGTAATCGGCAGCAGCACCACAATCACACGGAAGATATTGGAAATCGGCAGGTTGATCAAGGGAATGGTGACCGTCGCCGCCACCAGATAATTTTCATACAGAATCGCCATCACCGTTGCCACCACCCCCAGGGTGAGAATCAGCCGCCGCAGCCGCCGGAAGCGGTCCTGGGCGTTAATGGCGTTCAGGTCAAAATCCGCAAAGACCTGCCAGGCATCCAGCAGGGTCGGGTTGGGGTCAGCCACGCCGCCGCTGGTGAACTTCACCAGCGGGGTGTCATAGGTTTTGGTCGGAGCATCTGTCACCATACGTCACCTCGCATTCCTTACAATATACGGCAGATTGAATGAGGGGTCAACTTGAAGCGGCGGGCGGGTTTTGCTCGGCCCGGTTCTGCACCTCGGCCGCTACCAGCGCCGCCAGCACAATCAGCCCGCCGCCCAGCCCACCCGCCAGCGTCAGCCGGTCGCCGCCCAGCGTCCAGGCGAACAAGGCCGCAAAGACCGGCTCCAGCGTCAGAATCAAAGACACCCGCAGTGGGGCGACCCGCTTCTGCGCCCATAACTGAATCCCAAAGGCGGAAAGGGTCGGCAAAAACGCCAGAAAGAAGATTACACCCCAGGTGTTGGCCCCGCGCACATCCAGCGGCAAGTCCAGCCCGGCCGCCAGCGCAATACTAATCGCCCCCACGGTGAGAAATTGCTGGACATTCAGCACCAGCGGGTCATGCCCGGCCTGCAGGGCGTGGTCAATCGCCAGGATGTGGGCCGCAAAGGCCACCGCCGTCAGCAGGGTCAGCAGGTCGCCGGCATTGGCCGCCCGCAGGCCGCCGGTCAGCAGCCACAGGCCCAGCAGCGCCAGCGCCACCACGCCCCAATCGCCCCGGCCCGGCCGCCGCCGGAAAACCAGCCAGCCCAGCAGCGGCACAAACGCCACAAACAGCCCCGTAATAAACGCCGAGTTGCTGGCCGTGGTATACCCCAGCCCGATGGTCTGCGGCCCGTACAGCAGCCACAGCAAGACCCCCAGCCCGACCCCGTGCCGCCAGCCCGCCCACAACGGCTGCCGCCGCCACACCAGCCACGCCCCCAGCGCCAGCCCGGCCAGCAGAAAACGATAGCCCACCAGCGTGACCGGATGAATGTGTTCCAAACTGTCCTTGACCAGCACAAAGGTGCTGCCCCAGATGGCGGCGGCGTACACAAGCCCCAGCGTGGCAAGGCGGTGGTGGCGGGTTTCAGGCATGGGCGCAATTGTAGTCGGGTTGACGCCACCCGCAAAACCTTCTACTATTAGTCCAGTCCTGGCCTCATCGGAGAACACTTGAACCCCACTTACCTGTTCGTACATCCCCTGCTCGGCGCGCTGGCGGTTGGCCTGGTATTGCTGGCCTACGGCCTGAAAGCGGGCAGCCGCAAGCACCACCTCGCCCATTACCTGGCGGGCCTCGGCGCGCTGGGCATGATGATGTTCGCCGTCGGCTTTGCCGTCTATGCCCTGACCCGCCGCACCGACGAACTCGGCCAGTTCCCGGAACTCTTCGGCACGTTCACGCCGCATTACTACCTCGCCATCGCCCTGCTGTTCATGCTCACCCTGCAGGTCGGGCTGGGCATCAGCATGCGTTTGCGGCTGGATTGGATCCCCGCCGTGCGCCGCTGGCACTGGCGCGTCTCGCAGGCCGTGCTTTCGCTCACCGCCCTGCTGGCCCTGATGGGCGTACCGACCTTCTTCGTGCTGCTCGCCAGCCGCCCGCTCCTGCAATTCCTGCTTGCCACCGCCGCCGTCGTGTTCTTCGTGGGCGGTTTCTGGCTGTTCTTCTCGCTGGATAAAAACTCCCTGCAAGGCTCGCGCTTCCGGCGCAAAATCGTGCGCGCCATCCCCGCTGAGCGCCAGGTACAACTGCGCTACCAGCCGGACAATCGCACCCTGACCGCCGAACGCGGCCAGAGCATTTTGCAGGCCTCCCTGCGCAACGGCATCCCCCACACGCATGTGTGCGGCGGCAACGCCCGCTGCTCCACCTGCCGCGTGGTGGTGCTGGCCGGGCTGGAGAACCTCACGCCCCGCAACCGGCCGGAGCAACTCCTGGCTGACCGGCTTGAATTCCCGCCTGATATCCGCCTGGCCTGCCAGACGCGCCTCACCGGCGGGCCGGTGCAGGTGCGCCGCCTGGTGCTGGATGCGCAGGATATCGCCCTTGCCAGCCAGTTACGCGCCGAAGCCATGCCCACCGCCGTCGGCCAGGAGCGCGAACTGGCGATTCTGTTCTCGGATATTCGCGGCTTCACCGCCTTTGCCGAACGCCTGCTGCCGTATGATGTCGTCCACGCCCTCAACCGCTACTACGCCCGCGTCGGCGATGCGGTTTACAAGCACGGCGGCGAAATCAACAACTACATGGGCGATGGCTTTCTGGCCCTCTTTGGCCTCACCGACCACCCCGGCGACCCGGCCGCCAACGCCGTGCAGGCGGGTTTGGAGATGCTGGCCGCCGTGCAGGACCTGAAACCCTATTTTGAAGCCACCTACGGCGCGCCGCTGGATATTGGCATTGGCGTGCATGTCGGCCAGACCGTGGTGGGCGGCCTGGGCGCCCGCGACCCCCGCCGCCTGGCGGCCATTGGGGATGCGGTCAACCTTGCCAGCCGGATTGAAGCCGCCAACAAGGACACCGGCACGCGCCTGCTGATTTCCAGCGAGGTCTACCAGAAGGTCAAAGGCCAGGTGCAGATTGGCCGCCAGTTCCCCTTTACCCCCAAAGGCAAAACCGGCGATTACAGCATCTTTGAAGTGCTGCGCCACGAATAGCACCCTTTGCCTGCACAAACAACAAAGACGCCCGATTTCAGGATGAAATCGGGCGTCTTTTTGGTCAAAGTCTTACGCGGTTACCGGTTGGCCTCGTCATCATCGTCCGGGTTGCGGCATTCGCGGTCGTTCATGTCCACCTGCCCATCGCCGTCATTATCCTTCCCATCGCTGCATTGCGGGGCGCGGGTGGCGGCCGGGGCGGGCGTGGCGGTGGGGGCGCCCAACGGGGTGGGGGTGAGCGTGGGCGTTGCCCTGGCGCCGCGCGACGGCCGGACCGCCGACGAACTGCTGCAGCGCGGCGACCTGGCGCTCTACGCCATCAAGCGGGGCCGTCGCGGCGGCTACCGGCAATTCTCGCCCGAGCTTGCCGATACGC
>CAZEQN010000024.1:0-13028 GCA_964514335.1 uncultured Anaerolineaceae bacterium | reverse complement strand
CCGCTTACCGCGCCATAGCGCGCTTCAGCCGGCACATAGCCGATGCCATAAATCGTATCCACAGCCCACCAATCACCATCCAGGCTTTGCCCAACGACCGATGCGCTATCACCAGCATTGTAGGTGTAGAGCGCGTCATAGTAGGTCGAGGAAGGCCCTTTGCGGGCAAACAAATTGACCGCCGCAGTCCAGATGCAGGGTTCGGCTTCCGTTGGCCGGGGAGTGGGGGTGGCGGTCTCTTCCTGTTCCACACCGGGCTCAAGCGGAAGGTCCTGGTCAAACGGTTCGGGGCGTTCCGGCCGGTCAGGCAGGTCGTCTCTGTTTCCGCAATCAATCCACAAAATGAATTCCTCGGTCGCCCCCGGTGGATAGTCGCTGGGGAACAAAAGGGTCAGCAGCACATTCTGGCCGCCTTTGGGCTGGAAGCGCAGCCGGTGCTGGTCTTGCTGCAGGTCTGGTTTGTCCAGGGCGCGCCCGTCCGAATCCTGTAACAGCGGCAAAATGCCCTGCCCCAGCCCTTCAATCGTCACCAATTGGCGGTAGTCAGGCGAGTAGGCTTCCCCCGCGTTTGGGCCGCACAGCGGCAGCGGCAGAATCAGGATGTCGCCGGGGTTGCCACGCACGCCCGCATCCTGTTTCTGGCCATCCGGCCGCAGGGGGCTATCGGCCCGTTTCCATGCCCCGCCCCCCAATGTGGCGCGCTCATCTTCGCCGCACCCGCCCACGGCAATCGGCTTGGGCGGTATCAGAATATTGCCATCCGGGCCGATAACCGGCGCAGTATAGGCTAACCCGGCGCCGAAATCATCCTGGCCGGGGCAGACATCGCAGGCATCACCCATGCCATCGCCATCCGAGTCGGTCTGATCCGGGTTGTAAAGGAATACGCAGTTGTCTGGCTGTTGGATCGTACAGCGCTGTGTCCCTCCGCCATAGCGGCCAATCTGCTGGATGCAGTAAGAACCGCCTTCCGGCACGCCATCGCCGTCCATGTCCGAGTCGCAGGCGTCACCAATGCCATCGCCATCAAAATCGGATTGGTTGGGGTTGGACTCTTTGGGGCAGTTATCGTGAATGTCAAGGACATTGTCTTTGTCATCGTCATCGCACAGGTCTCCAATGCCATCCCCATCAACATCCGATTGGTTGGTATTGGGCACGAACTGGCAATTGTCTTTGGTGTCATAGATGCCGTCATTGTCATCATCACCATCACAAACATCGCCCTTGCCGTCATTGTCCGAATCTTTTTGGTCCGGGTTCTTCACGCCCACACAGTTGTCCTTGGCATCGTCCACCCAGTCCTGGTCAGTATCCTGCCAGCCAATATCGAGGATGCCATCGCAGTTGGCATCGCCGAACCACAGTTCGGTCGCCGCGAAGGCGTTGCGCACGGCACAGGCATTATTCTTGGTAAAGCCATTTGTGCCGTTGGCAGCCCATTGCTCGGCGCGGGCAATCGTGATAATCGCCATCATCTGCATAGAGCTATTCGAAGGCAGGATCCGCATGACCGAATACGCCAGCCGCCCCATTTTTGTCACACCAATGCCATTAATCGTCCAGCCGTTGAAGTAGCCCCCCAGCGCCATGTAGGAAGCCGCCCGGTTGGTAATTCCGCTGTTGCGATGTACCCCACCGTTGTCATCCGAATCCTGGTTGTATTTGGACCACATATCCCGGTTGGGGGTAATGAGTGAGCGGGTGAAGGAACCACAGCAGGTATCCCCCATCGTCCAGTCGCCATTTCCGGCAAAGGCCGCCATCACATCCGAATAGGATTCGTTCAATGCGCCAGACTGGTTCTTATACACCAACCCGGAAGTCGACTCAATGATGGCATGCGTAAACTCATGCACAAACACATCGTAGCCGACCCAGCCCGTATCAAACTGGAAAGATTCGCACCAGGAGCCAGTCCAGTTGGCATTCCCGCCCAACCCGGCATGAACGTACACGTCCAATTCGGTCTCGTCGTTATCCCAGGAATGGCGGCTAAAAGTATTGTGGAAGAAAGCGTAGGTGTAGCGGGCATACCACCATGCTTTTACTGAATCGGGGTCATTGAGGTGCGAGGCCACCAGGCCATTCTCGCTGCCAATGTCCTCTTCGCCTGTGCTATCCCAATAGCAGTTGGTGTCGTTGGCGTTTAACCCGTTGGAATCTTCAATATCAAGCGCGTAACCATTCAGTTCGCCGCCATGCTCGGCCACCAGCGGAAAGGAGTACAGCAGGGCGCCGTCGTTGGCATCAATCAAGTAGCGGGCCGGCAGCGGGGCATTCAACGTTACCTGCCATGCCAGATGCGGGTCGCGCGGCCGGTCTTCGCTTAACAAACTTTCGTCAAATACCAGCAAAGTGGTTTCCCCCAGCACGAGGGCGTCAGGCAGCCCCGCAGCGGTACGGGCGGCAGTTTCTGCTTCCTGCGGAGGCAGAACCGGCACCGGCTCGAGAATCACATCCGTAAGCAAATCGCCCGAACTGGCGACCACTGTGTTTCCGGCCAGGTAGATGATGATTTCGCTCCCAAAGATTGGCAGCCCCTGATACGTCTGGTAAAAGCGTACACTCTCGCCATCTTCCAGGTCGACTTCGCGTACATGCAGTTCCAGTGCGAGGTCATGAAGTTGATACAAATCGCGGTAGTCATCCAGATAGTTACGGGCCCGCTCCACCGGGTCATTACCGCTGGTCTGAACGTTGACCGCCAGCGCAATCGGCATGCCATTACGGAACAGAAATTCGGGCGGCGTGGCTGATTCAGCCTCCAGCCGTTCCATCGCCGCCACCTGGGCCGTGCTGGTATCAACGGTTTCGGCCACAGGCCGGGGACGGAGTATCAGATACGCAACCACAATCCCCACAAGAATTACAAGCGCCACAAGCAAGCATTTTACTTGAGCATTCATGCCTTCCTCCTCAGGAAGCCGGCGGCACTTTGAAACTGTTGATGGATAGAATGAAGTGTCGTGGGCTGTACGATTTCACCCAATATACACCCTATAGGTCGGGAATAGCAAGTTGCACAAAAACACGGCCCCCAGGGCGATTATGCCGTGGGGGCCGGTGGTTGGGCAGCAGAGTTCGGTGCGTTATTTACTGGCGACCATCTCCGGTTGCCGCACGGTCAAATACTCCACATTCACCTTGTAACGGCCCGGCTTGCGGCTGCCATTCTGGGCGATGCGCTGCTCGGCGGCCTTCAAGACCATGCCCAGCATCTCGGCGTAGGAATGCCCTGCCAACCCGGCCATCTTCGCCAGGTGGCCGTCCCAGCACCAGCCCGGGTTCGGGTTGGCTTCCAGCAGGTACGGGTTGCCGTCCTCGTCCAGCCGCCAGTCAAAACGGGCATAGTCGCGCAGTTCCAGCCGTTCAAACATGCGCAGGCTGCCCTCGGCGATGATTTTCTCGGTCGCCCGCGGCAGTTGGGCCGGCTTGCTGGTCAGCAGCCAGTAGGGTGAATCCGGCTGCCACTTGGCTTCGTAGCCACAAATCTTCGGCCAGTCGGCTGGGATGGCGGAGTAATCTTCCTCGCCAATCGGCAGGATGGTGAACGACGTTTTGTTGCCAATCACGCCGCAGGTCAGGTCGGTGCCGGTCAGGAACTTCTCGGCCAGAATGGTGGTGTCCGGCCCCACTTCCTTGCGGATGCGGTTCACGGCGTTGAGCAGTTGTTCGGGGGTATACACCACGCTGTCCTTGGTGATACCCAGGCTGTTATCGCCCTGGTTGGGCTTCAATATCGCCGGGAAGGCATACGGCAGCTTGACCGCTGTATCTTCCGGGCGGATAACCACGCCCGGCGCCACCGGCACATCCAGTTGCTCGGCCAGGCCGCGCACCAGACTCTTGTCGTAGCAGTAGGCCAGCGCCTGCGGGTTGGAGCCGGTGTACGGCAACCCGAGGATTTCCAGCATCGCCGGGACGTGCAGTTCCTTGCGGGCTTCATTATTGAAGCCTTCATCGCACAGGTTCAGCACCAGGTCAGCCTTGCCTACCTGCGCCCGCAGGTCATCCAGCAGGGTGGCATGCGTGTTCAGGTAGGTTACGCTGTATTCGGGCAGTTTCTTCAAGGCCAGTTTCATCTGGTCAATGACGTGAAAATCGTCCTCGTCAAAGCAGTGGCCGAGCTTGGTCATATCCGGCAGGGTCGGGTCGCCCATCACCACCACCAGATTCTTGACCGCTTTGCGCGGTTTGGCGGCCTTGACCGGCGTCCATTCCTTGTCCACTTCGGCGGTCATCAGAATGCGGTGCGCCATCATGCCCAAATCCTGATTACGCTGCGAGTTGGGCGTGATACCGCCATGCACCACCATATTGGTGAAGCCCGCCATGCGCAGCAGCTCGGTCAGGCTTTCCGGCGTGTACAGCCGCTCGGCGTAGAACTGGTCGGCCAGGACGCCCTGCTCGGTGTGGGTGATGACCTCGCGCGAAATCAGGCGCTGGCCGCCGGCGCTCAAACTGCGCTCGCGGCAGACGAAGTGCTGTTTGTCAATCCACTCCCAGGAGCGCTTCTCGAAGTTGGCGCGCATATAGTCGCCATCGGTGACATCCAGGAACAGCCGCCCGCCGGGCTTGAGGACGCGGAAGATTTCTTCCAGCACCTGCAGGTCGTCTTCCACGGTTTCAAAATAGCCAAACGAGTTGCCCATCACCATCAGCACGTCAAAGCCATCGGCGGCGTAGGGCAGTTTGCGGGCGTCGCCCTCGCGGAACTTGACCGCCAGGCTTTCCTTCTTGGCGCGGCTGCGCGCCCGACTGATGAGGTAGTGCGAGCGGTCCAGCCCTTCCACATAATGCAGGCCGCGGCGCGCCATTTCAAGCGTGTGGCGGCCCTGGCCGCAGCACAGGTCTAAGATGCGATGTTCGGGGGAGAGGTTCAGGATGGCCGCGAACTGGTCGATTTCGCTGGCCGTGATGGCCGGGTCTTCGACCACGTCGCCATCCGTTTTGAGGTAGAGAGCGTTGAAGAGGCCGCGCCACCAGTCCGGTCGGACGTGCGCCTCGAGGTTTGCAATGGGGCCGAGGGCTTTGCTGCCCTTGCTACTGGGAGGCTCTTCGGCGGGTTTTACTTTCGGGCTGTCGTTATTGCTCATTCTCTAATTCTCCTTTTGACGCGCCTTAAAAAATCAGCGCCCCCCTGTGGGAGGCGGTGCGGCATCCTCTCTAAGGATGCGTGCCAATCCAATGGCTATAGGCGCGAACTTGCGCTTATTATTGCATGATTCGCGTGGCTGTCAATTGATTTGAATAGTAAGAAAGTATGATGTTTTTTAGGCAAAAAAAGTATCAGGGAAACAGCTACGGAAGGGGAAGCTAGTTATACGTAAAACGTGTGGCCGCCAATTTGTTAGCTAGACGTTGTATTGTTTGAATTCTAATTATCTATCTAAATCTTGAGATTCTTCGCTTCGCATCAAAGATTCGAAATTCTTCCAATTTCCAAAAACCCTTGTATAGAGCTCAGAGTGAAGAATCTGCAACCGATCAATCTCTTTTGGACTCGCAAAATGTCCCAATCTTTTTGATGTGCGACGATGGAGATAGATTAGGATCTGCGCGATATTATGGCGCGTTGCCCGTTTCGGGTCAAGAATTTGATTGGCGAAAATATCGATAACACGATCGTCGAAATCAACATGACAACCAAGAGGCAGATTCATGATTTGTTTTGATGAACGCAAACGACCAAGAGTTTTATAACTTACTTTTTTTTCTGGCTGTAGACCCAGATATTCAATGATTCGATAAGCATTGTGAAAGTTTCCGATAAAATCGAGAACTACTACCCTTTTTTTGCCGGGGCTGAGGCGCAAACCCCGCCCAAGTTGTTGAAAGAATATTCTTCTTGATTCTGTTGGTCGCAAGAACAACAAGCATTCTATAAATGGGATATCAACTCCTTCATTCAATACATCAACAGCACAGAGTATCTTTATCTCGCCATATTGCAGCTTCTCAACTAACTCTGCCCGCTTTTCCATTGATGTCGTGCCGAGATATTCTGCTGCTGGTATGCCTGCAGATTCTAAAGATGACACCATTCGCTTTGCATGCTGATGACTGCAACAAAATGCTAGGGTGGGCAAATCTTCCGCCATCGTTCGCCACTTATTGATTATTGCATCATCACGCTCTGGAATAATAAGGGTTTTATTGAGGTCAACAATTGAATAACCTCTCGCCATATGTTTGATCTGCGAATAATCAACATCATCGAAGCAGCCGTGATAATAGTATGGCGTCAGAATGCCGTTATCTATACCTGTTCGCAGCTCAAAATTGACGATAATGTTCCCTCTGCATAATTCAATAACGTCTTGTTTATCTTCTCTAAATGGAGTAGCCGTTAGCCCTAATAGAAAATCGGGGCTGACATGAGATATCAATTTTCGGTAACTTTTCGCCGCTGCGTGGTGAAATTCATCAACTACCACATAATCAAACTGGTGCACATTTAACTTATCCGCGTTTCTGCTGATACTTTGTATCGTGCTGAGATGTATTGATGGCGAAGGTATCGAGTCTGCATGTTTCCATCCACGATAAACAGCCTCGGCACCATATAAATGAGCGAACTCTCGTTCTGCACCATCTAGTATTTCGTGAGTGTGGGCAACGTACAAAACTCTTTTTGCAGCAACTCGAATTGAATCGATAGCAGCAATTCGCGTCTTGCCACTACCTGTGGGCATTATTACAGCCCCTGCCACTTTCCCCAATTGATGAGTAATTTGTAATTGCTTCAGGGCATCTATCTGCAGGATATTTAAGTGATCGCCTCTTACGCGAAATCCACATTGACAACGGCCATTATTGATTTTTCTAGCATCTCGTGGACAAAGAATGCCTTGAATTATCGCCATTCGCGCGAAATCTACCGCATCGATTATTGTATAGTCAACTCCCAAATCTTTCGCCGTATGTATAAACTCTTCTCGAGCTTCATCAAGCAAGTCCCCAATATGTCCAAAAATCGCGAATTTCAAATCGGTGATTTTACGAAGCCTAAAAATCTGATGGGATATGTCAGCCGGTTTAACTCGCTTGAAAGAACGGCCTTTCAAGACAAAGCCCGCAACACCTGCTTTTTTTCTGTACGAGAGTTGCTGGGTCATGATGTCAACAATTTCGGCTGGCCCATGTGGAGTACGGTTAGGATCAGCAAGAATTCTGAGCACAAGTTCCTCTAAATCATCTGCTTCATGAAAGCGCTTTACAGCCGCGACGACTTTTTCCGACACCATGTTACGGCTATATTCGGCAAGACTTATAAATTGGTCGTATTTATCTATCGGGATATACATATCGTTATAAGTCACTTGGTAATCCTCAACCCAATATCCAAAAATGATCTGTGCTTCAACATATTAAACAATCCACATATATCACCCCATCATCCCGCCCAACCTTGGCCGGTACTGCAACGCCTCCGCCAGGTGCGCCGGGCCAATCGCGTCCGCTTCGGCCAGGTCGGCAATCGTGCGCGCCAGCTTCAGAATGCGGTGGTAGGCGCGCGCCGAAAGCTGCATCTGCTTCACGGCGCTGTTCACCAGGTTCTGCCCGGTCTCGTCCAGCCCGCAGTGCTGGCGCACCTCGCCCGGCCCCATATCCGCATTGCAGGTCATGTCCTTCAACCCCGCAAAACGCGCCTGCTGGCGCGCCCGCGCCGCCGCCACCCGCGCCCGGATACTGGCGCTGCTCTCGCCCCGCCGTTCCTCGCTTAGTTTCTGATGCTCGACCCGCGGCACCTCGACATGAATATCTATCCGGTCCAGCAACGGGCCGGAGAGCCGCTTCTGGTAGCGGGTAATCAGGCTGTGGTTGCAGGTACACGGCTTGACCGCATCGCCATAATAGCCGCATGGGCAGGGGTTCATCGCCCCCACCAGCTGAAAATTCGCCGGAAAGGTAGAAGCCCCCTGCGCCCGGCAGCAGACCGGGGGCGCATGTCCCCGGACTGGCCGCATCACCTCCAGCACCCGCTGCCCGAACTCCGGCATCTCATCCAGAAACAGCACCCCGCGGTGCGCCAGGCTGATTTCGCCCGGCTGCGGCCAGTTGCCGCCGCCCACCAGCCCGGCGTGCGAAATCGTGTGGTGCGGGGCGCGGAACGGCCGCTCGCGCACCAGCGGTACATCCGCTGGCAGTTGGTCGGCCACCGAGTAAATGCGGGTGACATCCAGCGCCTCTTCCAGCGTCAGCGGCGGCAGGATGCCGGGCAGCGCCCGCGCCATCAGCGTCTTGCCCGAACCGGGCGGCCCCACCAGCAGCACATTGTGGCCGCCAGCCGCCGCCACTTCCAGCGCCCGTTTCACATGCTCCTGCCCTTTGATTTCGGCAAAGTCAGTCGTGAGATGGTTGAGTTCAAAAGTCTCCGGCGGGGTAAAGGTCTGCGGCGCGATGGCGGCGTAGCCGGTCAGGTGCTGCACCAGTTCCCGCAGCCCGCTCACCGGATACACGTCCACCTCCGGCACCAGCGCCGCTTCGGGCGCATCTTCGGCCGGCACGAACAGCCGGGTGTAGCCCTCGGCGCGCGCCAGCGCCGCCATCGGCAGCACCCCGCGCACATGCCGCACCGTGCCATCCAGCGAGAGTTCGCCAATCAGCAGCGTGTCTTCCAGACTCTCGGCTGGAATCTGGCCGGTGGCGGCCAGCATCGCCGCCGCAATCGGCAGGTCATACACCGGCCCGATTTTGCGCACCGAAGCCGGGGCGAGATTGACAGTTACTTTGTTGCTGGGGGGATAAAACCCGGCGTTCTTAATCGCCGCCGCCACGCGTTCCTTGCTCTCCTGCACGGCCGCGTCCGGCAAGCCCACGATGGTGGTCTTCGGCAGGCCGCTGCCGGTGTCTACTTCCACCTCTACCACCACCCCGTCCAGGCCAATGACGGCCCCGCTGAATACCCGCGCTAACATGCCGCAAGTGTAGAAGTCCGCCCCCGAATTGTCAATAGTGGGAGGGAATTGAACAGGTAGACAGGTAAACATGTAGACATGTACATGAGTAAACAAGGGATTGGCTTGTTTAGCAACGCTCGATGGCGGGCAACCCAAAACAGGCCGCATGGCCTTGTGGCGAGATTTTCACAGGCCCCCTTGCCGGGTAGACCCCCGTTTTTGGCGCAAACTAGGCTAATTGCCGAGTGGTTCCCTACGCTCTAATCTTAATTGCGCGGTCTCGGTCGGTCGGGCTACGCCGAATAAACAAGCGTAATACGACCTTCACTGCCGCTAGAAGCTGGGCCAGAGTCCTGTAGGGGGCGCCAAATGCATTTTAACTAACAGGTATTTTCTGATTGTAAAAACTTTGTAAATTCGGTTTTACATGCTGACGAAGCCAGATGCTGGCTTGATACTTCTAATTATCTAATGCAACTTCAAACTTCCACTTATACGTTAGTACTTGGTCATCACGGTTTATGATAAATTCACCCTGGTAAACCCCAGGTTTTAGAGACAAATCCCAGCGTAAAGGCAAAATTCCCCTCCTACAGAAGTATTTTGGTGTCGAGTCGGATTCCACAGGAATTATTATGTATAGTTGTGAATTTGGGATTTCAGTGTTGTTAATGTACAGAGTAGCATTAGCAAGGATTTTCCCCAAGGAAATCTCCAGCGGGGGACATGGTTGTTGCCTGGAAGAAAATCCTAAACCACTATCAGAAACAATAAGCCCAATCGTTTGAAGATCCCCATTTATAACAACAAGTTCACCATTTTCTGGATAGCTACTTATGACAAAAGGACTGCGATTGGACATTGATTTTCCCGGCAAAGATGCTAACAAAAATCCTACAACCATGGTGATGGATAATGCAATCACTGCTAATGTCCTTTTTAGTGAAATTTCACAAGCCACCAGAAACTCCTAAGGCCTAAACAAAGTAACCACAACTTGCTGAGCACCCGCCCCATTAATAATTCCTGAAATTGCTCCTATGTATTCTCCTCCAAAATAAACTCCGCCTCCTGAATCACCTTGATTAATAACACTTGCCTGATCTATCAAAAGGATTGAATCTGCAAAATGGCCATCTGGATCATTATGGTTAGTGCTACCAATGGGCATATTTACCACATGGATAATGCCTTCAGAGTCTTGATAAACAACTTGCACAAGGTTTCCGGTTGTTAAACCATCAATAACATTTTGGCTTGCCGTAGGCGCGTGATTTGCTAAGGGGAGCGTATCTCCTGTGATAATTCCCATGTCACGCCCAACCATAGAATTTGGGGATTGAGAATTGAATTGGACCTCTCTACCAAAAGCCCTATCAATTTCAAAATTGTTGCTCATGGAAATTCTTACCCCTTCTTTATCCGCCACATTTCCTGGACCAATCGAACACTGAAATGGACTTGTGTATCCGGGACAGGTTGCGTGATCAGCAGTAACGATCCCCGACTTAGTTTTAGTGCCTAATAGGCTGGAATAGGTAATCCTTTGGTCCCCATCCAAGTAGTAATAATTAAGCTTTACAGTATATCCTTGGAGTACCGAATCAGATACTAAGCTTGTTTTCTTAGTTTTTGATGCAATACAATCTAAATCTTCCCCGCACCACCACGGATCATGCCCTGTTGGATCCACAAAATTCACCGGATTATTCAGCACATAGGCGTACCGATTGAACGCCTGCGGGTTAGTTGGCCCGGGAATTATCGTATCTGGCTGGGCAAATTGCCCC
This sequence comes from uncultured Anaerolineaceae bacterium, assembly GCA_964514335.1. Classification (GTDB taxonomy): domain Bacteria; phylum Chloroflexota; class Anaerolineae; order Anaerolineales; family UBA11579; genus SCUK01. The sequence continues at coordinate 2,332 of CAZEQN010000024.1, read as the reverse complement.
GTGCGCGGGTTAAAGAAGCGGGCTTGACCCGCGTTTTGCCGAGCTTGTAAACTCTGTGTAAAATCGCCCGCGCTCATAGCCCCATTATAGCCAGCCGCCGCGCGAAAGCAACAATTCAAAAATCTAAATTCTAAAATCAGCTAACCCAAGATTGCTTTTCTCTGTGGCTCTGTGGTAAAACCGCCCACAACCACCCCCAATCTACAATCTAAAATCAGAAATCAGCAATCCCCTCCCCAATCCCCCTGTCCGATTCTGCCCCCGGCCGGGGTTAACTGCTATGAAAGGGAGACCCATGACCCTGCAAACATCCGGCCTGTCGAGAGTATGATTGATTCTATGAACCGCCTGAAAACCGACCCTGCCGAAGCCGCCGCCCGCGCCGCCGGCTTTGAAGCCCTGTTCATGGAACACTGGGAGGCCGTGGTGCGCATTCTGCGCCGCCTCGTCGGCGACCCGGCCGAAGCGGAAGACCTCGCCCTGGAAGTCTTCCTGCGCCTGCATCGTCACAACCAGAAGCAATCGCCCCCCGATAACCCCGGCGGCTGGCTGTACCAGGTCGCCACCCGGCTGGGGCTGAACGCCATCCGCGCCAGCCAGCGCCGCCAGCAGTACGAACTCACCGCCGGGCGCGCCGCCCTTGAAGAAGCCGAAGCCCCCTCGCCAGCCGAAGCGCTGGCGCAGGCCGAAGAACGCCGCCAGGTGCGCCGGGCGCTGGCGCGCCTGCCGGAGCGCCAGTCCCAGTTGCTCACCCTGCGCTATTCCGGCTTCTCCTATAAAGAGATTGCCAGCGCCCTGAACGTCGCCCATGCCTCCATCGGCCCCCTGCTGGTACGGGCCGAACGTGAATTTGAAAAACAGTACCGCACTCTGGCGGAGGATGACTCATGAAACCACATCTGACCGATGGCGAACTGCGCGCCGCCCTGGATGGCGAACTCGCCCCCCAACCCCTGCAGCACCTGGCCGCCTGCGCCGCCTGCGCCGCCCGCCAGCAGCAGTTGCAGGCTGCCCATGCCGAAACCGGCCGCCGGCTGGCCGCCCTCGCCCCCCTCACGGAACCCGCCCCGGCTGCCGGCCGCGCCTGGGCGCGCTTCTCCCACAAACTTTCCATTCAAAAGGAGCAATCCATGACCAAACCCTGGTTTTCCCTGCCGTTGCCGCGCCTGGCGGCGGCCGCCTTCGGCCTGCTGCTGTTCGTGCTGGCCTTCCCCGGCACGCGCGCCCTCGCCGGCGAACTGCTCAATCTACTGCGCGTCCAGCAGGTGCAGGTCGTGGCGGTGGACTTCACCGGCCTCGAACAACTGACGGGCGATGGCGCCCTCGGCAACCAGTTTGCCGAACTGATTTCACAATCCGTCAGCCTGCAGCCTGAACCCGGCGACCCAACCGCCGCCGCCAGCGCCGCCGAGGCCAGCCAGTTGGCCGGTTTCACCGTCCGCGTCCCAGCTGACCTCACCCCCAGCCAGATTAATGTCACCGAGGCCGCCGTCCTGCGCATCACCCTTGACCGCGCCAAAACCCAGACCCTGCTCAATGAAGCCGGCCGCGCCGACCTGACGCTGCCCGCCGCCACGGATGGCGCCGATATCATCGTAGAAATCCCCGCCTCGGTCAGCGTCGCCTTCGGCACCTGCCCGACCCCCGGCTCTGACGAGCCTGGCAACACCGAGCAAAGCGCCATCCTGCGCCGCTACCCGGACTGCCTCATCCTGGCCCAGATTCCCAGCCCCACCGTCAACACCCCCGCCGGGCTGGATATCGAAGCGCTGGCCCGCATCGGCCTGGAATTCACCGGCATGACCGCCGCCGAAGCCGCCGCCTTCACCAGCACTGTGGACTGGACCTCCACCCTGCTCGTGCCCATCCCGCAGGATGCCAGCACCAATCAGCAGGTGCAGGTGGATGGCGTCACCGGTACGCTCATCCAGCGTCTCTCCGGTGATACCCCCCAGTTTGCCCTGCTGTGGGTCAAAGACGGGATTATCTACACCATCAGCGGGCTGGGCGATAACGCCCAGGCGGCCTTCGAAATCGCCAACGCCCTGCCCTAGGTATTCCATGACCACCGCCGCGATTGAAACCCACGAACTACGCAAAGTCTTCGGCCGGCATGCGGCGGTCGAGGGCCTCACCCTGCAGGTACTGCCGGGTGAGGTCTTCGGCTTCCTCGGCCCCAATGGCGCTGGCAAAACCACCTCCATCAAGATGCTGCTCGGTCTGGTCGCCCCCACCGCTGGCGCCGCCACCCTGCTCGGCGCGCCCATCGGCCACCGCCCCACGCTCGCCCGGGTCGGCTATCTGTCGGAACACATCCGCTTTCAGGACTGGC
>CAZEQN010000023.1:0-17437 GCA_964514335.1 uncultured Anaerolineaceae bacterium | reverse complement strand
GACTGAAACGCCGACCGAGACTCCGACCCTCGAGAGTTCCCCCACCGAGGCGCTGCCAACCCTCGACCCGGCGATGACCCCCACTCAGGATTTCGGGGATGTTTCAGCCCAGAGCAATGACCTGCTTACTGTGTACATCTCCCCGACCGGCAGCAATTCAAACAATTGCAGCACGCCCGCAACTGCCTGCCGGACTTTCGGTCATGGTCTTGGCCGCCTGGCCACTAATGGCACAATGTATCTCGCGGTGGATACTTTTACCGGAGATGGTTCCGTGTATCCGATGCACACGATCTGGGGCCATATTCAAAACAACATCACCCTTTCGGGCGGCTGGGACAATACATTTACCAGCCAGGTCGGCCACACCACGATTGATGGCTCTGGCACACAGCGCCCGATCTACCACGCTTCCGGCACACTGACGATTGACCGCTTCACCTTCCTGAATGGCGAAGACCCCGCCCATGGCGGCGGGGTAAACACCGCTGGCACAGTGATTATTACAAATAGCGCCTTTGTTGGCAACCTTTCCGGCACTACCGGGGCAGCGCTCTACGTGGATTCCGGGGGAACAGCGTATGTGACCAACACAACCTTCAGCGGCAACCAGGCCGGCACCCGCGGCGCGGCAATTTCCAGCCGTGGCACTCTGGTGGTGCTCAACAATGTGACCATAGCGGGCAATAGCGCAACCAGCGGCGCGGGCGGCATTTATCTGTATGGTGGCAGTCTGCAAATATCCAATAGCATCGTTGCCGGTAATACCGGCGGGAGCAGCCCGAACTGCGAAGGCACGATTACCTCCAATGGTTATAACCTGATTGGGGATACCACCGGTTGTACATTTAGTGACACCACCGGTGACCTGCTGAATGTTTCGGCTGAGTTGTCTGCTTTGGAGACCAGCCCTTCACGCCATTATCAACTGCTGGGGAGCAGCCCGGCCCTGGATGCAGGTAACCCGGCGATGCCGGGTAGCGGAGGCTCGGCCTGCCCCACGACCGACCAACTCGGCCGCCCGCGCCCAACGGATGGCAATGGTAGTGGCACCGCCTACTGCGATATCGGCGCATATGAGGCCGATGCCAACTTAAGCGTGCCCGGTAGCCTTGTCCTTGTTTCTGGTGACGGTCAATCAGCCAACTTGAACAGCAATTTTAACCAGTCCTTGAGCGTCAAAGTTCTGAATACTTATGGGTTCCCTATGGCGGGGTTTGAGGTGACTTTCAGTGCCCCGGAATCGGGCGCCCGCGGCGTTTTCCAAACCACCGGCACACACCTGGCTACTGCAACCACCGGCGCGGATGGCATTGCGACCGCCCCTCAATTGCTGGCGGCAGATGTGGCCGGTACTTTTATCGTTTTGGCTACCATCCCCCAGTTGTCGGAGGATGTGGAGTTTTCACTGGAGGCGGTGGAAGCAGTTGCCGATGAAATTCAAATTGTCGCGGGTAATAACCAATTTGCGCTGACACATGCCGCGTACTCGACAAACTTTGCGGCTCGCCTGCTGGATGGTTCAGGTAACCCGGTGGGCGGGGTCGTCCTGGAATTCACAGCCCCGGCCACCGGCGCCAGCGGTATTTTTCAGGACAGTGGCACGAATTCCACCACTGCCACTACCGGGCCGGATGGCGTGGCGACCGCCGCGGTATTTACCGCCAATGGCGATGAAGGCAACTTTGCAGTCGTGGTGAGCGCTGCAGGCGTGCTGGAAACGGTTGAATTCGCGCTGCAGAATCGCATTCCGGTTCCAGATTCAGTCGAGCTTGTTTCGGGGGATGAGCAGATCGCCGAACCCGGCATTGCTTATATTAACCCCCTGAAGGTACTCGTGCGTGATCAGTACGGTGAACCGTTGAGTGGCATTGAAGTAACCTTTACGGCTCCGGCCAGTGCCCCGGGTGGGGTGTTCGCGGATAGTAGCACTAATGTCACTACTGCCATCACAGACGGGGATGGGATTGCCACTTCGGCCGCACTCACCGCGGATGGCGAATTTGAAGAATTTTTTGTCGTAGTTGCCTCGCTGGTTGAAATCCCGGATACGGTGGAATTCAATCTTGAAATCAACGAAATGATTGAAATCATCTTGAATTTTAATAGTGCCAATCCAACAGACTTGAAATCTGCTCGCCCTTCTGGGCGCTTCCCATCCGGATATGTCATTAATCTTCGTGACATGTTGGGAAATGCGGTTGTCGGGCGGGTAGTGACATTTACTGCTCCGGCTTCCGGGCCGAGCGCTGTGTTTTTTGAAACAGGAACAAATACAGTTACTGTTGTAACTAGCGCGTCTGGCATTGCCGCGATTGCGGCCCCGTACGCCAATGCCGAGACTGGCGAATTTTCAATCGAGATTACAGTGGCAGATAGCGTGGCCCAGGCTTCCGTGGATTTGGTTACCGTGGCCGGCACGGCCTGGTATATGGATCCAGATGCCCCTGCAACAAGCCCCGGCTGCTTATCGATTGAAACGGCCTGCCGCCATATTACGTCTGTATTGAACAACGCCGCATTTGCCTCGGGCGACACGATTTATGTGCAGGCTGGCACTTACTCGTGGGGCAGCGGGGGCACAGCCACCACCGTCATGAACATCGCAGTAAATGCAAATTTGCTCGGCGGTTGGGATGAAACGTACACTAACCAGGCCAGCCAGAGCATAATTAACTTTAGCAATAACGGGCGAGCGCTGCAGGTAGGGGCTGGCGCGACTGTATTGGTTGAGAATTTAACATTTTTGAATGTGCGTACTGCAACAAGCACAACAGTGGGCGGGGTAATTAACAATCTTGGAACCCTGACGCTGAACCGGGTTGGAATTCAAAGCGCTTTCCTCGTGCAAGCATCCTCCATGCCGGAATTCGCAGCATTGATTCGCAATGCAGGCACGCTGACGGTCTTGAACTCCGCTATCTATAACAACTCCACTGATACTTTTCATGCCACTGGCAATGCTATTAATAACCTTAATGGCGCTACCCTGTTGGTGGAAAATACCAGCATCATTGACAATCAGCGTATGGGAGCCATTCTTGGACGGGGAACGGTTACTGTGCGTTCCTCATCAATTATCAATAATTTGAACAGCGGCGGGTCCTCCGGTTTTCCAGCGATATCCAGAAGTGCGGGAACGCTAACTGTTTCCAATACAATCCTGAGTGGAAACCAGCCATACAACTGTGCCAACTTCACGTCAGGCGGAAATAACTTGATTGCCAATACCGCGAACTGCTCGATTGGCAATGTCGCGAGCGACCTCAAGAACGTTTCCCCTGGTCTGCTCGCGCGGGTGAATGCCACCCTGCCGTATTACCCGCTTGCATTTAGCAGCCTGGCGATAGATGGGGGTAATGATACTCTGTGTGCCGTTACGGATATGCTTGGCAACAGCCGGGTGGATGGCGATATGGATGGCAGCGCCGCCTGTGATATCGGCGCAGTGGAAGCCGCTGCGCCTCCCACTCTTGGCGCATTCACGATTCAAAATGGCAATGGTCAGTTCCGCACGCCAAATAACCCCCTGACCGTACCGTTCACCGTGCTACTGCTTGACGAGAACGGGCTGCCGTATGTCGGTGCCCCGGTTACATTTACTGCCCCGGCTTCCGGCCCTTCGGGTTTGTTTGAACCGGCGAATGCCCTGACAGCTACCGTGCTCACGAATGCCTTTGGGATTGCCACCGCACCCTCTTTCCGGGTAAATGGCGAGGTGGGTGAAATAACCATCGTAGCTGAAGCGTTCAAAAGCGGCACCACTGTAGAATTCACTGCCGAGATCGTCCCGGCTACTCCTGGCGGCATCTCGGCTACCAGTGGCAATAACCAGTACGCTCACAGTAACACCGCCTTTCTTAACCCTCTGGCAGTGACTGTACTGGACCAGTACGGTCATGGCTTACCGGGTGCCACAGTTACATTTACCGCTCCGGCTTCCGGCCCCAGCCTGACATTCACTTCCTCCGGCACCAATGTAGCCACCGCTGTCACGAATGCCAGCGGGGTAGCAACCGTAACCGGCCTGACCGCTAACGGCCTGATTGGTGGGTTTTCTGTTATCGCATCTGTTGTAGATTTGGTCGCGACGGCAGAATTTCAGCTTGGCAACGTGGATGACTGGTACGTTGCGACTACTGGCAATGATGCCAATACATGTGTTGAACCGGCCAGCCCGTGCCGGAATGTAAACGCGGTAATGAACAAAACGGGTTTTGTGGCCGGCGATACGGTTCTGGTTGCGACAGGCAACTATACCTATTCCGGTACTGGCGATGCGGTGGTTAATATCACCAAAGATGTCAATATCCTTGGCGGTTGGAACTCTACCTTCAGCACTCAGAATGGGCACTCAACCATTAATGGTCAGAACACCCGCATAGGTATTAAGTTGGTTGGCGCGAGCGCCTGGTTTGACCGCCTAATCGTCGAAAATGGGTATACCAACGTCGCCTCCCCAGCGATGGCCGGTGGGATTGACCTCGTTGGCCCGGGTGAGGTCACAATCAGTGGTTCGATTATTCGCAATAACGTAGGTCGTGGAGCCGGTGGTCTGCGGTCAGATAATTATGTGGACCTGGTTATTTGGGAAACCAGTATCACCAACAACTCGGGGACGATTTCTGGTGGTGCGCTCATCAGATTTTCGCCGACCTGGATTTACTACAGCCTGGTTGCCAATAACACTTCAACCGGGTTGGTGGCGGGCATCGACATTCTGGAATCGGATATCTACATCATAAACTCTACGGTTAGCGGCAACAACAAGCAGGGCATTCGTACGTTTGCCAATACCAACCACTTCACATTTTTGAATAACACCACCGTGGCGAACAATGTTGGCCCCATCACCAGCGCAGGCACCCAGGCCTATTTTGTTGTTGCTAACTCCATTCTGGCCAACAACAGTGCCACCACGGAATGTTCCGGCTATTTGTTCTCGCAAAGCAATAACCTTTTTACCAAGCCGGCCAACTGCAATTACACGGCTGGCCCCAACGATGTGGTAGTGGCCAATGCCCTGCTGGGCCCGCTGGCAGAGAATGGCGGCCCGACCCTTACCCATGAATTGCTGCCCGGTTCCGCGGCGATTGATACCGGTTCCACACTTGCGGTGGGCAGCTCAATATATGCCTGCCGGACGGTTGACCAGCGCGGCTTTACTCGCCCGCGCGACGGCGATGGCAATGGCTCGGTACGCTGTGACAAGGGCGCTTTTGAGGTCGTTGCGGGCGTTACGGTTCCGAATAATATTCCCGCCAATGCGACTCTGATTAACAGCCTGCCCTTCACTACCACTCAGGACACTCGCCGGGCTTCTTATACGAACTCCGACCCGCTCTTTATGTGCGGCAATTACAACGACGCCAGCGTTTTCTACAAGTACGTCATTCCGGCCAATGGCCTGTATGCGGTTAACACCTTCGGAAGCAACTACGACACCGTTCTGCATGTTTACAACTCTGACGGTACACAGCAATTGGCCTGTAGTTCGAATGCCACAGAAGACGACCAGGCCGCGGCGGCCTTCATCGGCACCGCTGGCCAGACGGTGCTGATTGCCGTAACCAGCGACTCCGGTGCGGGCGATACGATGATGAAGCTCAACATGGAGCGTATCGAATGTGCTGCGGATGAACTGTGCATCGCTGCCACCAGTTGGAAGGGTGAGAGCTTCTACTGGGGAAATGCAATATTGTACGATGCGGCTGGGGAAGAAGCCTCCTGGGAGACGCTGGAATATGGTTATGTTCGCTTACCGGTTCCGGCAGGTGGCCCTTATGAACTGGTCGTGAATAGCTGGTATGCGTACATTAGGGCCGGGAACATCACTTCCGGCGGCCTGCTCTCTCTCACTGCCGAAAACCTGCCGGTTTCTTTCTTCAACGTCAAAGACCGAAACGGCACTCAGGTAGGTGCCTGGCTCTGGTTGATTGATGACGCGGGAGTTAGCGCCTATGTGGGAGACACTCCCCAAAATGGCGCGATGGGTGTGTTTGTGCCAGATGGCACCTACACTCTGCTCGCAGTGAGTGAGGATGCTGCCACCATCGCCATGGCGGAGGATTTCACTGTCAATGGCGGATTGTCCACTCTGGACACCTCTCAACTCACCTGGGAAACCATTTCAGTTGAATACGACGGACTTGATCTGCCATTCTTTGGCGTGGAGATTCTTACGGCCAATATGGGCGCGATATTCAGCGTTCCGCCGACCGCCGAAATCACGGTGGCATTGCCGCCCGGCGTGGTTGCGCGCTATGCACCAATGTGGGACATCATTGATGCGGCTGGCACCTGGAACTACCAGCTTGACATGATTGAAGGCTTTACCGTGGAAACCCAGAGCGACAATGTCTCTCACACGGTGGGTGGCGACCTTACTCCGACTCTCGAATTGCTGAATCAGCCCTACACTGCGGGCTCAACCGCCAGCGCCCGAATTGACGTGCGCGATGCCTATGACAATCGGGTTGAGTACCTCTGGCATGAGCCAGCCGGTCAATCCGGCTATGCCATCGTTACGCCACAGTACAGCGTCTTCAACAGCGCCGGGCAGGCTGTCGCAGGTCAATTCGTCTTTGAAGGCAACCGCGTCAATGCCAGCTACTACACCACCTACCAGTTCCAGATCCCGCCAGATGCGCCCGGCGGTGAATGGTTTGTGTTTGCCGATGTTACCTTTGGCGGTATCAAACCCAATGAGTTTCTAAGCCAGTCTTTCACTCTCCCCGGTGATGAACCGCCTGTCGTTCCCGATACCCTGATTCAGAATACGGACCCGCGTCTGGTGTTTACGGGCGCATGGAATACGGTTAGCCAGTCCGCGGCTTCGGGCGGCAGCCAGCACACTTCCACCGTGGCGGGCGCCGCGGCGCGGACGGTGTTCTACGGCAATGGTTTCAGCGTACTGTTCACCAAACATTCCAGCCATACCAAGCTGGATGTCTATCTGAACGACGTTAAAGTCGGCACAATTGACCAGTTCCAGTCTTCCAAGACCGCTTATCAGGTGGTGTGGACATACCCCGGCCCGCTGGCGCTCGGCACGCATGTGCTTGAACTGCGCCACGCCGGCCCCGGCGGCAAAACAGTTACTGTAGACGCGGTTCGGATTACTGCGGATGTTGTTGCCCCTACGCCGGTTAACCTCGCGTCTCCGTTGCATTTTGCCAACACCACCGATACCACCCCCACCTTTAGCTGGCTGAAACCCACGGCCGATACGGTTCGTTACCAGTTCCAGCTCGCCCCCACGCCGGACTTTGCCAGCCCGTTGGTGGACTTGCTACTCACTACCCCGGGCTATACGATTCCGAATACACAATTGCTGGGTTATGGTGAGTACTACTGGCGCGTACGCGCTTATGACGGGCCCGGCAATGAGTCGGATTGGTCGGCGGTGCGTACGTTGCGCGTAACCATCCTCACTGCACCGGTGGAAGGCAATATCACGGATGTTACCCGCCCCAGCTTCGCCTGGGCTAAGACCACCGGCGCGCTGGAGTACATGATTCAAATTGATGACTCGGCGGCGTTCGACTCGCCGGAAGTCTCCCAGAGTGTGCTGCTGGCGGTTAAATTCAGTCCCACCACGCCACTGGCTCTGGGTACCCACTACTGGCGGGCGCGCGTCCGCACGGCGGGCGGCTGGAGCGCCTGGATGCCGGCCCAGACCATCGTCATCTCTAACCCGCGCCCGAGCTTGCCGCTGCTTACCAGTCCTGCCAACAAGCAACTCACCAACGATAACACGCCCCTCCTGACCTGGAATCCGGTAGACCGGGCGGCCACCTATGAAATTACGATCGCACCTGACAAGGGCTTCAAGACCATTCTGTTTACCCAGAATGTCGGGAACAACACGAGCTTTACGCTCAATACCCTGCCAGATGGCGTGTACTACTGGCGCGTGCGTGGCATCACGATGTATGGTCTGCCGGGAAACTGGTCCGGGTATTCCATCTTCACCGTGGATACTGTGGCCCCAGGTGTGCCGCTCCTCACTGGCCCGGTTGATTTGGGGTCAGTAGCCGGTGCACCTCTGAATGCCTGGAAGGCGCCTGGCGGCGGTCCGGCGCGCTACGAAGTGCAATACGCAACGGATGCCGGGTTTACCAATGTGGTCTACACTTCACCTGAGGTCGCGGCGCTCAATCATCGCCCTGGCTTCAGCCTGCTGGGCACCTACTATTGGCGGGTGCGGGCTCGCGATGGAGCCATGAACTGGGGCGCATGGTCTGGCGGCCGGCGCATTACCATCACACCGCCCATTGCGCCCGCGCCAGCCTTGCTGTTGCCCAAGCTCAATCTATCCACCAATGATACAACCCCGGAAGTTTCGTGGTCGGCGGTGCCCTATGGCGTAACCTATGAACTTCAATGGGATAGCACCAGTAAATTTTTGAATCCCAGCACCGTTGTCACCGCTGCTACCAGCCACGAAATTCCGGATGACTTCCCGCATGGCCGCATCGTGTTCTGGCGGGTTCGCACGCTTAACATCAACGGCGCGCCGGGGGCTTGGAGCAAGTTCTCCAGTTTCAGCATCGATACCCAGGCCTCGCCCGCCCCGAACGCCAGCGCACCGGCGAATTTCGGTATCGTAAATACTGCCACGCCGCTGTTCGTGTGGACGCGGCCAGCTGGCGATGTCAGTCAGTTTGAACTCCAGATTTCCAGCGTTGAAGACTACTCGAGCCTGGTATACACGACTCTGACCCCCGTACTGAAGTTTACGCTTCCGCCAGCCAATGCGTTGCCGCACGGGCGCTATTTCTGGCGAGTGCGGGCGATAGACCGGGCGGGTAATATCTCGGATTGGCGCGAAATGCACATGACCGTCACGCTGGCCAAATCTCCTGCCGATAATGCCATCATCACCAACACTCTGCCCACTTTCTCGTGGGTGGCGCTGACGGGCGCGCTGGAATATGAAATTCAGGTCGATGGCGATTCGGACTTCAGCAGCCCCGAATTTGCCCGCAGCAATATCGTAGCCCTGGCTACCGCCCCGGCAACCCCATTTAATACCGGCGTGTACTTCTGGCGTTTACGGGCGCGCACGGCCAGCGGCTGGCAAGACTGGATGCCAACCCTGACGTTGAAGATTTCACCACCCGCGCCAGTAGCCCCGGCGCTGCTGGCCCCGGCCAATGGCGCTACTCTCGCGACGGCCACGCCGGCGTTAAGCTGGAGCGCCAGCCCGAATGCCCATTACTATCAGGTCATGCTGGCGACCAACGCCAAATTCACGAGTGGGGTGCAGTTGCTGATGCTTGACCCGGGCGAATTGAGCATCATCCTGAATGCCTTACCTGCCGGGACCTATTACTGGAAAGTGCGCGGCTTTACCGAATTTGACCTCGGCGGGACGTGGAGCACCTACCGATGGTTTAAGCTGGCTCCCTGACCCTGATTCGTTACGGAGTAGATTAACAGCCGGCGGGCGAAAAAGGCCCGCCGGTTTTCATGCCGGCACGGTTTCACTTGTACTCAACAGGTAAAATACGTTTCTGATGACGACACCCTTTGAATTCACTCTGGAAGCCACGGATGGCGCGGCGCGGGCTGGCCGTTTGACCACCCCGCATGGCGTACTCGAAACGCCGGTGTTTGCGCCGGTGGGTACAGCCGCCACGGTTAAGGCCGTGACCCCGGAGCAATTGGCCAAGCTGGGGGCGACGCTGGTGCTTTCGAATACTTACCACCTCTACCTGCGCCCCGGGGATGAGCTGATAAAGGAAATGGGCGGTTTGCATCGCTTTATGCAGTGGCCGCACCCGATGCTGACCGATTCGGGCGGGTTTCAGGTGTTTTCGCTGGGGGATACGCGTACGATTGATGACGATGGCGTGACCTTTAAAAGTCACATTGATGGTTCGACTCACCGCTTTACGCCGGAGCGCAGCATCCAGATTCAGGAGAACCTCGGGGCAGATATCATCATGGCCTTTGATGAATGCCCGCCGCCATATGAACGCGAGTACATGGAAATCTCGCTGGCGCGCACCCATGCCTGGCTGGCGCGTTGTGTGGCGGCCCAGACCCGGAGCGACCAGGCTTTGTTTGGGATTGTGCAGGGTGGGGTATTCCCGGACCTGCGGGCACAGTCGGCGGAGTATGTGGCGGGGCTGAACCTGCCGGGTAATGCGATTGGTGGCCTTTCGGTGGGTGAGAAGAAGGAAGAGATGAATGCCATGCTGGAAGTGGTGACGCCGATTCTGCCGGCGGACAAACCCCGCTACCTGATGGGCGTGGGCACCGTGCCCGACCTGCTGAATGGCGTGGCGCGCGGGGTGGACATCTTCGATTGTGTGCTGCCGACCCGGATGGGGCGCAACCATGCCGCGCTACTGCGCAACGGCGGCCGCCTGAACCTGAAGAACGCCCCGTTTGCCCGCGATGAGCAACCGATTGATGCCGCCTGCGAGTGCTACACCTGCCGGACGTTCACGCGGGCTTACTTGCGACATCTGATTGTGGCAGGCGAAATGCTCTCTGCGACCCTGTTATCCATTCATAATTTGCACACGCTGGTACAGTTGGCAAAGGACATGCGGGCTGCCATTCTGGCGGGGCAGTTTGAGGCATTTTGCCGGTCGGTAGCGCCCGACTGGCCTTAAATGGGTACCGCCCCGCTGGAAACTTTCAGCGGGGCGGTACGTATGGAGCGCCGTCCTTCGGTTATTCGATTTGTTGAAACTAAAGGTTAGTGATTGTGTCGCTAAAAATGTCGCCAATGGTTGGGCCGAGCAGAGCCAGCACAACAATCACCACAATCGCTACCAGAACCAGAATCAGGGCGTATTCGACCAGCCCCTGGCTTTCTTCCTTCTATGAAATACCTTTTATGAAGTCACTCCTCTAGGTGAAACGGGTTGTTCAGTGCCTAAGGATTGCAGGGCTTTGAGCATTGCCGGGCGCGGGGCGGCTTTGCTCAAGACATAACTGGCACCGTGTTCACGGGCGGCCTCGGCCTGCCAAGCCAGTTCTTCAGTCAGCAGGGCGGCGATGCGGGTGTTCGGACAGCTCTGGCGCAGGGTGCTGATGCCCTCCAGTTCCGCCAGACCCGGGTAGCCGACTGCAATCAGGACGACATCCGGCTGCATGGCCGGGATGGCGCCGACCGCCGCCTGAATCTGGCTGAATTCGCCCAGCAAGTTGAGGTGGGCATCGGCTTCAATGGCTTCGCTCAACGACTTGCGAAACAGCGTTTGGGCTTCCACCAATACCAGGGTCACCAGTTTGTGTGTCATAGCCTCATGATAAAGAAACACCCTGTGGAGCGCATCCGCAGGGTGTTGAATTGTTGTGGAAGTTTTGTTTAAGCGGGGTTAAACGGCCTGTTTCAATCCTGGCGGTATTGGCGGGCGGCAAAGGCGACCGCCTGGGTGCGGCTTTCCAGCCCCAGTCGCTGCAGCAGATGGTGGATGTGCGAGCGCACTGTGGCAGTTTCAATGTGGAGCGTGGCGGCGATTTCCTCGTCGCTGCGACCTTCCGCCAGCAGTGAAAGGATCTCATGCTGGCGGGCAGTGAGGGTGATTTCCGGGCTGCTGGTCTGGCCAGCGGGCTTTTGCTTGCGCAGCCCGGCAAACAATTTCAAGGCGATGCCATTCGGCAGGTAGGGCAGGCCATCCGCCACGGTGCGAATGGCTTCCAGCAGGTGGGCGCGGGCGGCGGTCTTGGGGTAGTAGCCCAGCGCGCCGGCCTGGATGGCGGCCAGGATTTTGTCTTCGTCTTCGAGGCTGGAAATCACCAGAATGCGGCTGCCTGGGTTGGCGCGGAACAATTGCTCGATGGCTTTCAGGCCACCCATGCCTGGCATCAGCAGGTCAATCAGGATTACATCCGGTTGCAGGGTTTCCAGTAGTTTAAATCCTTCTTCGGCCGAGGCGGCTTCGCCAATTACTTCCAGGTCGTCCTCGCCCAGGGTCGCCATTTGCAGGGCTTCGCGCATCATCGGGTGGTCGTCGATTATCAGCAGCCGGGTTTTAGGCATCGGGGCGCTCCAGTGGGATGGTGAGGCTGAAGCTGGTGCCTGCACCGGGGGCAGACTTGACTTCCAGCGTGCCGTTGACCAGCGCGGCGCGTTCGGCGGCCCCGCTCAAACCCAGCCCGCCGCCGGGCAGGTTGGCGGGGTCAAATCCCAGGCCATCATCGCGCACTTCCAGCCAGGCGCGTTGGGGGGTGCAGGCCAGCGTTACCAGCACCTGACGTGCCTGGGCATGTTTGAGAGCATTGTTGAGGCCTTCGGTGGCGGCCCAGTACAGCGTCTCGCGCACCTCCGGCGGGCACTCATTCAGCGGCCCGCTGGCTGCCAGGTGGGTGCGCAGGCCGGCGCGGCGTTCCACGCTATCCAGCCGGGCTTGCAGGGCGCGCGGCAGGTCGCCGGCGGTTTCTACCAGTGGCGAGCGGCTTTCAAACAGCATCAGCCGGGTTTCTTTAATCGCCTGTCGCCCGGTTTCCATCAGTTGACTGGTTAATCGCAGGGCATCTGGCGTTTGGCCTTTCTCAATCAATCCGGACAGCGTTTCAGCAATCAGCAGCAGGCTGTGCAATGACTGGCTGACGGAATCATGGAGGTCACGGCCCATGCGCTGGCGTTCTTCGATCTGGGCGATTTCGCGTTGTTGTTGGATGACCTCGGCCTGTGAAGCCTGCAAGGCCTGGGTGGTACGCGCCAGTTCGTCCACACGCTCGTGCAGCAGCGTGTGGATTTTGGCATTTTCCAGCGCCAGCCCGACCGATTTTGCCAGTTGAACACCGATGTTAATATCTTCCGGGGTGAATACATCGCCCTCCTCCAACCGCAGAAAGTTCAACGCTCCCACCACCTCCTGCTGATAGAGGATGGGCACAATCAGTATCGCCCGGATCGGGTAGCCGTCAAAGAGGGCGCGCCGTTGCGCCCATGCGGAATAATCTTCCAGGGTTACCGGGGTGCGGCTATCAATCGCCTGCCAGGTCAGGAACCCGCCCTCGCCGCGCGCCATGCGGTCGCCGACTTCCAGCGGCTGGCCGGGCGTGGCGGCGTAGGTCACAATCATATCCGGGCCGTCCAGCAAATCCACGCTCACGCTGGGCGAGCGCAGCAGTGGCCCCATGCTGTCCAGCAGGGTGTCCAGCACTGCTTGCAGGTCGCGCCGGTGGATGAGGTCCAGCGTTACAGTATGCAGGGCATCCAGTAGATTTGGCCGTGCAGCGGATTCACTCATTGGAGGGCTTTATATCCCGTACGTTGAGTTGCAGCATTTGGCGGCCATTGAACTCGTTCATTTCAAAATTGTAGAGCAAGTCCACCCGTTTGGGCAACTGCCCGGCCCAGCGTCCCTGCCGGAAGGCAATCGCGTCCATGTGTGCCCAGCCATCAGTGACCACCAGTTTCAGGTGAGCGCCTTCCTGGCCCACGGCTCGCCAGGACTTTACTTCCAGATTGCGGCTGACAAAGGCGGGTTGGCGGTTGCCGTAACCCGTGGGCTGCAGGTTCTCCAGGGCGTGCAGCAGGCTGGCCTGCAAATCCACCAGCGGCACTTCGGCATCGGCGTGCAGTAAGGGACGCAGGTCCTGCCCGGCCAGTTGGCGCGCCGCAATCGCTTCCAGCCGCCGCACCAGTTCCGGGTAACGCTGGGTGAGAATGGTAAAGCCGGCCGCGGCGGCGTGCCCGCCGTGATGGTCAATCAGGTCGGCACATTCATCCAGCGCTTCGGTGATGTGAAACTCCGGGATACTGCGGCACGAAGCGCGGGTGAATTCACCATCTACGCCCGAGACAATCGCCGGGCGGTAGTGGGTGTCCATCAGTCGGGAGGCCGCCAGCCCGACCACGCCAAGGTTAAAATCCGGGTCATGGGCAAACAGCAGAAGTTTCTGCGGGTCGCTGGCTCCGGCCAGTTCATCGGCCCGGGCTTGAATCTGGCGTGTGATTTCCTGGCGCTCGCGGTTGCGGTTATCCAGCGCCTGGGCCAGCAGGCCGGCGCGTTGCGGGTCGCGGCAGGCCAGCAGGTCAAAGGCTTCCTGGGCCTCGGCCAGCCGCCCGGCGGCGTTCAGACGCGGCCCCAGCCCAAAGCCGATGTGTCCGGCGTTTACCGTGGCAGGCGGGATGCCCGCCACCCCCAGCAGAGAGACCACCCCCTGCCGCTGGGCCGCCCGGATGCGCGCCAGCCCGTGCCGCACGAGCGGCCGATTCTCGCCGGTGAGCGGCACCAGGTCGGCCACGGTACCAATCGCCACCAAATCCAGCAGGTCATCCGGGTTTAGGTCTTCGGAACCGGCCAGCAGGGCGCAGGCCAGTTTCCAGGCCACGCCCACCCCCGCCAGCAATTTCTCCGGGTAAGGGTCGCCTTCGCGTTTGGGGTTGATGACCGCCAGCGCGGGCGGCAGTTCCGGCCCCGGTGAATGGTGGTCGGTGATAATCAGGTCCAGGCCGATCGTTTGGGCGTGGGCGGCCTCGGCCACCGAGCGGATGCCGCAGTCCACAGTAATTACCAGCCCGGCGCCTTCGGCCTGCAATTGAGTCAGGGCTTCGGGGTTGAGGCCATAGCCTTCTTCAAAGCGATTGGGGATGTAGTTCGCCACATTTGCGCCCAAGGCCTGCAATGCCTCCAGCAGCAGGACCGAAGCCGTGACGCCATCCACGTCGTAGTCGCCGTAAATCACCATGCGCTCGTTGCCCGCCAGCCCGGCCCGGATGCGCGCTACGGCTTTGTCCATGTCCAGCAGCAAATAGGGGTCGTGGTGCGGCAGGGGGGCGGCCAGAAATTCTTCGGCGGCGGCGGCGGTGGCGATGCCGCGGTTGAAGAGCACCTGGCGCAGGGCCGGGGGGTGGGCTTTGAGTTCTGCTTCGGCGGCGGGGCTGATGGCGGCCGCGATTTGCCAGCGTTTTTCAATGGGAGTCATGCCGCCTATTTAACCATAAGTGCCTGCAAGGCGGTGAAACCCACCAGGCTTCGGCGTGGATTGACGCACCCCCCGAATCCGGCTACACTCAACCCACAATGAATGCCCGCCTGAAGTCCTGGCTGGCCAGCGCCTGGGAACAGACGCTCGGCCTGTTGCGCTGGCTGACGCCCGGTCTGGGCGTTAAACGCTGGCTGTTCCTGCTCCTGATTGGTATTACGATGATTGCGGTCGGCCTGGCGATTGCGGTGCTGGATGTCTACCGCACAACGCCCGAGACATGGTGGTTGCCGGTGCTCTCCACACTTTCCCTGCGCTTTCTGCCGCGCCTGCTGCGGGCCGTCATCTTTGGCGGGCTGGGTGTGGGGTTGATTGGTTTCGGGCTGTGGGGGCTGAACCGGTCGATCCTTGCCCCGTTTATTCGGCCCGGCCGGCCGGTGGTGGATGCGATTGCCCGCCACCGCCGCCGCGAGCGCGGCCCGCGCATCGTGGTGATTGGCGGCGGCCACGGCTTGAGTACCCTGCTGCGCGGCCTCAAGCAATTCACGGCTAACCTCACCGCCATTGTTACGGTCGCCGATGATGGCGGTTCTTCCGGCCGGCTGCGCGACAGTATGGGCGTACTGCCACCGGGGGATATTCGCAATTGCCTGGCCGCCCTTTCGGATGATGAAGACCTCATCACCCAGCTCTTCCAGTATCGCTTCGGCAGTGACGGCGGCACCTTTGATGGACACTCGTTTGGCAACCTGTTTATCACTGCCCTCACCGAACTGACTGGCAGTTTTGAAGAAGCCGTTGCCGAAAGTGGGCGCGTCATGGGCGTTTCCGGCCAGGTGCTGCCCTCGACCCTCAATGATGTCCAACTGGTGGCCGATAAAACCCTGCCGATGGTCGCAGGGGATGTACGCGTGCATGGCGAGAGTCGCATCCCGACCGTGCAGGGTAAGGTGCGACGGGTGTGGCTGGAGCCTAACAATCCGCCCGGCTTCCCCTCGGCGGTGCGCGCCATTTTGCAGGCCGACATGATAGTGATTGGCCCCGGCAGCCTGTACACCAGTATCCTGCCCAACCTGCTGGTGCCGGATATCGCCGCCGCCCTGCGTGCCACCCCTGCTTTTCGCGTCTTCGTGTGCAATGTGACCACCCAGCCCGGCGAAACTGATGGCTACTCCTGCACCGAGCACGTCAGCGCTTTGCATGCCCACGCGGGCGAAGACCTTTTTGATATGGTGCTGGTGAATGACCGCATCATTGGCGAATTGCCGCCCGAAACCCAGTGGGTGCGCCCCAGCGCGGAACTGGAAAAGCTCGCCCCGGTGTATGCCACCGATGTGGCCGCCGAAGACCAACCCGGCAAGCACGACGCCCGCAAACTCTCCCAAATCCTCATGGACTTATTACAGGCCCGCACCGGGCCATTGGTAGAAGCTATCTTGCGGGACAATTGACCCTGCCCCAAGGCGGCGCTTGCCGTTATACTTAGCCTGTTTGCAGTTTTTTTTGGGGGGCTTTGCATGTGTGGAATCTCCCGGTGTGCGCCCTGCGCCACCGGTAAAAAAAATAAATCGCTTCACCAAATATGGAGGCATGTGCATGACTACCAAAATAGGCATTAACGGCTTTGGGCGCATTGGCCGTCAGGTCTTGAAGGCCATTCTTGAATTGCATGGCAAGGACCTGGAAGTGGTCGCCATCAACGATTTGTTTGATGCCGAAACCAACGCCCACCTGTTTCAGTTTGACACCAACTATGGGGTGTTCAATGGCGATGTGACTGTCAAGGATGGCAACCTCGTCATCAATGGCAAGACCGTGCGCGCCTTTGCCGAGAAAGACCCCGGCAACCTGCCCTGGAAAGACCTCGGCGTGGATATCGTGGTCGAGTCGACTGGCGTGTTTACCGACACGAGTAAAGAGATTGGCCCGCAGACTCACATCCACAAGGGGGGCGCCAAGAAGGTCATCATCTCGGCGCCGGCCAAGGGCGAAGACCTCACCCTGGTATTGGGCGTGAATGGCGACCAGTACGACTCGGCCAAACACAATATCATCTCTAATGCTTCCTGCACCACCAACTGTCTGGCGCCCGCGGTCAAAGTGCTGGTGGATCACTGGGGCATCCAGAAGGGTACGATGACCACTGTGCACTCCTACACCAACGACCAGCGTATCCTCGACCTGGCCCATAAGGACCCGCGCCGGGCACGCGCCGCCGCCCTGAATATCATCCCCACCACCACCGGGGCCGCCAAGGCGGTGGGGAAGGTGCTGCCGCAGGTGGTGGGCAAGCTGGATGGCTACTCGCTGCGCGTCCCGACCCCGACCGTTTCGGTCAGCGATATCGTCATCCTGACCGAGAAGGACACGACGGTGGATGACATCAAAGCCGCCTACCGCGACAAGAGCCCGGCCCATCTTGTTGAGCGGCCGCCGCGTCCGGTGGATTCGGGACTGTGGGTGTTCGGCTCGTCGGAGCGCTTTATGCTCGCCATCAAGTGCGGCGCGGGCGCGGTTAAACTGCCGGGTGGAAAAT
>CAZEQN010000022.1:0-17722 GCA_964514335.1 uncultured Anaerolineaceae bacterium | reverse complement strand
TCTGGGTGCCGCGCGGTTTCATCGCTTCGGCGAAGGCGGCGGTATTGGGGTTGTTGAGCACGTCATAGAGTACGAGGGCGCGCTGGGTGCGGATGACTTCTTCGGTAGGCAGGTTGCCCACCAGGGGCAGGATGGCGCCGAGGTTGTCCCGGCCGGGCGCATCCGGGCGGGACGCGGTGGCGGTAAGGATGCCCTCGGTGCGTTCTTCATTGAAGAGAACAACGCCAGCGTGCAGCAGGCCGAGACCCGATTGCAGTTTTTCAACGACGGCATTCAGGAGTTCTTCTTCGGAGAGCAACGAGGCGGCCAGAGCGGTAATTTCCTGCAGGAGTTGAATTTGGTCGGAACGCAGGCGAATCTGGTCTACCAGACGGGCGTTTTCGAGGGCGAGAGCGGTTTGTTCAATAATTTCGGTAACCAGTGAGCGTTCTTCGCCAGTGAAGGGTGGTTCTTCTGACTCGCGGGTGAGTTCAAGGATGCCGATGGGCTGGTTACGGAAGAGGATGGGTTGAGAGAGGAAACGTTCGCGGTCGGCGCTGGGCAGGGTGACGCCACTGCGGGCCTGGGCGATGCCCAGGCGGTCGTAATAGAATTCGGGGGCGTCGGTTTCCAGACGGCGGCGCCAGGCCTGAGCGACCTGCTGGCCGTAAACGACCTGAAGTTCGTCCAGAGCGCGGCGGCTGTTTTCGAGCAGGCGGGCATTGTCAATGGCAACGGCGACCTGGTCGGCCAGAATTTGTAGGATTTGGAGGTCTTCAGAGCTGAAGGCGTTGCGGGTACTGGACTGCACATCGAGTACGCCAATGACCTGCTGACGGACTTTAAGCGGCAGGGCGAGTTCCGAGTGGGTTTCGGGCATGTCCGGGTTGTTGTAGTAAATCACGTCTGAGTCAACATCCTGGGCGATGCGGGGCTGGCCCATGCCGGCGGCAAAGCCCACCACGCCGACTTTGCCCACCTGAAGGCGGTGGCCGCGGGCCATCATGCGCAGACCGCCTTCGCTGCTGGCCGCCTGGAGGATGGCGTATTCGCCTGAATCATCCAGCAGGAACAAGCCGCAGTGGTAGTAGCCAAAGCGGTCGCTAATGAGATGGGTAATCTGGTCCAGGAGGGATTGGAGGTCGCGGATGCCCACCGCTTCACGGGCGACTTCGGCAGCGGCTTCCAACTGGGCGGCACGATTTTCCAGCGCCCGGGTGCGTTCTTCCACGCGTTGTTCCAGTTCGGCCTGCACTTCGCTTAACGCCTGGTTTTGGGCGGCAAGCTGGGCCTGAGTCTCTTCAGACTGGGCGAGGGTGGTGCGCAAGCGTGTGAGGGTGAAATCCAGAATGGCGGCTGTGCTGGCTGTGGCAACCAGGAGGATGATGAAGTCATCCGGGTCGATGAGGTCCATGAGACCGAGGCCGTTGATGGCACCGAGATAGAGGCCGGTCATGACGAGGGAAATGGCAATGGTGAGAACGATGTTGCCGCGCCGGTCAAAATAGAGGCTGGCAAAGGGCAGGCTGATGAAGAGCAAGACCAGAACGGTGGGGTTGGCAAGGCCGTGAAAGCCATAGCCCACGGCGGCCGCCCCGCCGACCAGCAGAATGACGAAGACGAGCGCGGCGGCGCGGGTGTAGCCCTGACGGGTGAGGGTAAACGAAATAATGGAGAAGACGGCCAGAACACTTGAGATGAGTAATTCAAGTGTAAATTTTCCCAGGTCCGGCAGGTAAAAGACGAGCGCGACCAGTAAGGCGGTGGTAAAGGCAACCGCGTTAAGTACATACAAGGGGATGCGGATGTTGGTGGTGAGCCTATCCATCAGTGACTGTCCTTGCCATTGGATTCGCTGTGACCATTGCCGCTGCCGTTGGGGCTGTCTTCGGCGAGGCGCAGACGGATGCTGCCCTGGGAGGCATTGAGGGCGCGGCCGAGTTCCTGAACGGCGGTTTGCAGAATGGTTTCCACATCCGAGGATGACCAGACTTTACTGGATACTTCGGCGGCGATGCGTTCGCGCTGGGCGAGGCGCTGGGACTGCTCAAACAGGCGGGCATTTTCCAGGGCGATGCCCAGTTGTTCGGCCAGGGATTGCAGGGTTTCAAGTTCTAGGCGAGTCCAGTCGCCCTGGGTAATGGTCTTGCTGGTTTCGAGTACGCCGACGACGATATTGCCGCGCACCCGGATGGGGACAAAGAGGGGGTAGGTCTGACCATCTGAACTTAAGCCGGGGTGTACCAATTCGCCGCGATCAAGGGCGCGGCGCGATTCGGCGCTCCAATCGGTATCCAGCAGGGTGATGCCTTTGGCATCGCTGTGAACGGCGGCCAGGCTGCGGGCTCGCAGAATTTCAGCCCAGGCGGTGCGGCTGATTTCACCGAAGGCACGGCGTTCACTCTCGATGCTCTGATGCAGTTGCTCAAAGAGGCGGGCGTTTTCAATGGCGAGGGCGACCTGGTCGGCCAGCACCTGGAGCACGTTGATGTCTTCTTCATTGAAGGCTTCGTCTTCAGTGCTCTGAACGTCCAGCGCGCCGAGGAGTTCACCGCCGGCCTGAAGCGGAAGCACGAGCTCGGAGCGGGTGTGGGGCAGGTCCGGGTTGGCGTAGTAGGCGCTGTCTTCGCCAAGGTGCTGCTGGATGCGAGGCTTGCCAGCGCTGGTGACATAACCGACCAGACCCTGCTCGCCGACTTTGAGGCGGTGGCCGCGGGCGAGCATGCGCCAGCCGCCTTCCGAGTTGGCGGCCTGCAAGACGGCGAATTCGCGGCTGTCATCCAGCAGAAAGATGCCGACATGGTAGAAGCCGAATTGCTCACTGATGAGGTGGGTTACCGGGGTGAGCAAATCTTCCAGGCGGGTAATACGGGTGGCGGCGTTACCCACGGCGGCGGCGGCGGAAAGGTAGGCGGCGCGTTTTTCGAGTTCCCGGGTACGTTCGGCGACGGTGGTTTCGAGATTATCCACCGTGCTTTGCAGACGGTCGGTCATCACGTTCAAGGCCCGGCTTAGGGCGCCGATTTCGTCCTGCCGTTCAATGCTTTCGATGCGGCTGATTTCGCCAGAGGCAATCCGGGTGGCTTCGTTGGATAGCTCCACGATGGGTTGGGCGATATTTTGGGCGAGCGAGAAGGCGGCTGCAACGGCCAGTGAGGCGGCCAGAATGGCAACGCCGACGTTGAGCAAGACATTCAATTGCAGGGTGGAAAACACTTCTTCCTGATTTTGCTCAACGAGCAAGAGGGCTTTGAGTGTGCCGACCCAGCGATAGACACCGACGACGGGAACGTTTTGATAATCCAGATAGAGGGCGGCGCCGCGCCCGCGGGTTTCGGCGCCGCGCAGGGCGCCGGTGGAACGCACCACGGTGACGCCCACCGGATATTCTTCCGGATCAATAGACGGGGAAATGAGCTCGAAGTTAGTACTCACCAGATAGGCTTCACCGGTT
This sequence comes from uncultured Anaerolineaceae bacterium, assembly GCA_964514335.1. Taxonomy (GTDB): domain Bacteria; phylum Chloroflexota; class Anaerolineae; order Anaerolineales; family UBA11579; genus SCUK01. The sequence continues at coordinate 14,289 of CAZEQN010000022.1, read as the reverse complement.
TCACCCAGGCCGGCGCGTTCGGTCAGGATATTGTTAATGACATCTACATTGAAACGAACAATGAGTACCCCCAATGGGGCGCGGCCCGGCTGGGGGTTGGCGGAGTTGTGGATGGGCCGCGAGAGGTAGGAGACGGTCTCGGCGAGGGTGGTGGAATAGACCGGGGCCTGAACGTTGTAGGTTGCCAGACCGGCGCGGAAGTAGGGTTGCCCGGCAATGTTATCGCCTTCACGCTCCGGGTTGGTGGAAATCACAATGACGCCATCGGGCGTGGCAAAGAAGATTTCGCGGAAGTTGGTGTTGGCAGCGACCAGGCGCTTGAATTCATCCAGCACGCGGTCATAGGCGGTGAGGGTGGTGGGGCGGTTGGGTTCGCCCTCGACAAAGTCGCGGATGTTGCGAGCGCCGATGCCGGGCAGGAGAATGGATTCAAAACTTAGACGCTGGTCTTCCAGCCAGGCATCCACCTGGGCTTCCTTGAGGGCGGCCACAGATTCCAACTGGTTGGTGACCTGCTGGCGGCCATTCTGGAAGCCGATGGCGCCGGTGATGATGGCGACGACGAGCACGGGCAGGAAGCTGGAGAGGGTCAGGGTGGTGATGAGGCGATTGCGCAGACCGGAGGCGCGCATCTGGGTAGCGAGCTGCCCCATGATGAAGAGAACTGCAGCGCCAGAGAAGAGCGGGCCGGCAAGGTTACGGCCCGCGAGGTCTGTCAACAGAAGGCGGGGCAGGGGGCTGGTGAGGCGGATGGCCAGCCATGTGAGGATAAATCCACCAATCAGGAGCAGCCACATGCGCCGGCGCGCCGGCCGGGCAAGCAGGTAGATGGCGGCCAGGAGCAGCAACCCGATGATACCGTTGAAGGCGGTGAGGCCGTTGAAGACGAGTTCCAGCGAAATGAAGCTGGCGGCCACGCCCAGCCCAAACCACAGGGCGGCATCCTCCAGTTGGGTGGCAAGGCTGCGTTGGGAGGCTATCAGGCTCAATACAGTAATGAGAGCGCCAACGCTGGCGACCAGAATGGGCCATTCACGCGCCTGCCAGTACAAAACGAGGGTATAGACCAGCGAGGCGATGCCAAGCCAGAGGCCGAGGGTGAGGGTGGCACGGAAGACGGCCAGCCGGCGGCTTTCGGAGGTGGTGGTTGGGTTGGGCTGGCTCGTCATGAGGTCTTATCCGGGGTGCGGCTGGGGCGGGCGGGTGCGGCGCCGTTGGTGGGGCGTTGTTCCGAAAGGCGGATGGTGACTTCAGCCAGGTCCAGTTCTTCGCGCAGGCGGGCGGCGGCGGTGCGCAGGATGACTTCCATATCCAGCGACTCGCGAATTTCAGTCGTCAGGGCGCTGATCATGCGTTCGTTGGCGGCACGCTGCTGGGTGGCGTCGTAGAGGCGGGCGCCATCCAGGGCGATGCCCATCTGCTCGGCAATTGCTTCCAGCACGGCTTGTTCTTCGGTAGACCAGTTTTCTTCTTCGCCGCGCCCGATTTCAATGGCGCCAATGACCTGGCCGCGCACCTGAATGGGAAGCTCAATCCGGGCGGGGCTATCCAGAGTGGGGAGTGTACCGGTTTCAATGCGCTCGGCCCGGCGGCGGCTGCCGGCCAGGTAACGGTAGGAGGGCAGGCGGCCCTGACGCTGGGATTCGAGCCAGCCGCGCCGGTTTAGTTCGCCATAAGCGCGCTGGGCTTCTTCCAGGCTTTCGCGGCTCTGGTCGTACAGGCGCGCATTGCTGATAGCGAGCGCCAACTGGTCTGCGAGGGTCTGAAGGATGGTGACATCCTGCTGGGTGAAGGCGTTTTCGGTTGAGTCCTGAATATCCAGGGCGCCGATGATTTCGCCGCGGGCTTTGAGAGGCAGGGCCATCTCGGAGCGGGTGTCTGGCAATTCGGCGCTGACGGTGTGGATACGATCCAGAGCGATGTCCTGGGAGATGCGGGGCAGGCCGATTCCGGTGACGTAACCGACGATGCCTTGTTTGCCGACTAAGAGGCGGTGGCCGCGGTCAATCATCGCACGACCGCCTTCGGAGGAAACGGCCCGCAGCACGGCATATTCACTTTTGGCATCCAGCATAAACAGGCCGACATGATAGAACTCAAATCGCTGGGCAATCAGGTCGGCGGCACGTTGCAGGATGGCGGATTCTTCCAGCAGGGAGCTGGTTTCACGCACAATTTCAGAGATGGCGACGAGGTAGCGGTTGCGGCGGTCCAGGTCGCGGGTGCGCTCTTCGACCCGGGCTTCCAAATCGGAGCGGATGGCGATGAGTTCCTGGTTCTGGCTGGTGAGCTGAATCTGGCTGACTTCGGCTTCGGCCAGTGCGGTGCGGAAGCGATTGGAGGTGAATTCAAGCACCGCGCCACCCACGATGAGGGCCGCCAGACTGACGACCAACTCATCAATGCTGATGGGGTCGAGACCGCCGATGCCCTGGATGCCGCCGATGTACATCCACAAAATGAGGAGGGCAACCATGCCGACCACAATGTAGTGGTAACGCCGTTCCAGATACAGGCTGGCAAATGGCATGAGGATGAAGTACATGGAGATTACGGCCGGGTTTTGCAGACCGCTGAAGAGGTAGCCAATGCCGCTGGCAATAAAGGTGAGAATGGCGATGAAGAGCAGGGCGGCAAACTGCGTTTGGCCGCGGGCCGCCAGGACAATGATAATAACGCTGACGACCACAAAGATAGCGGTGAAGAGGGTTTCCGTAAGGTTGCCGCCGATGTCTGGCAGGTATTGTGTAACCAGCAGCAGGCTACCGGCCAGGATATTGATGCCGCTAAGCAGGTAGAGCGGGAGGCGGACGTTGGAGAGCAGGCGTTTCATCCCTGAATTTCCTCCTGCGGATTGATGCGGATGATGACTTCGCGGGCGGCGAAGGTTTCGCCCAGTTCCTGGGCGGCGGTGCGCAGCACGGCGTCAATATCCAGCGTTTGGCGCAATTGGGTCGCGATTTCGGCCGTTACCTGTTCCTGGGCGGCGCGGCGCTGGGTTTCTTCATAGAGGCGGGCGCTGTTGATGGCCTGGCTAAGTTGTTCGCTCAAGGCTTGAATGAGGGCGACTTCTTCGTCGTTCCACTCGCGGTCATTCTGGGCTTTGCGCAGGTGCAACACGCCAATGGGTTCGCCGCTGATGAGGACGGGCACGTCCAGCGTGGGGCGCTCCCCGGGGGCGGTGCGGATGATTTTGCCGCTGCGGCTGGCTTCCTGCATGCTGGCGGGCCAGGCGCCGCGGGCGCCGCTGACTTTGTTGTCTGCAAAGCGGTAGCCCCACTCGCGGCGGTCCTGGAGCAGGTTGCGCCAGGCGGTGCGGCTGACATCGCCATAGGCGCGGCGTTCTGATTCCAGACTGGTTTGGAGTTGTTCAAAGAGCAGGGCGTTGTTGATGGCCATGGAAACCTGGTCGGCCAGTACGCGCATGACCAGAATGTCTTCATTGCTGAAGGCGTTTGGTTCACGGCTTTGAATATCCAGGGCGCCGAGCAGGCGGCCGCCGGAGAAGAGGGGCAGGGTCATTTCCGAACGGGTTTCGGGGAGTTCGGCGGTGATGAAGTGGACGGTGTCTGAACCCACATCCAGGGCGATGCGGGCTTCGCCGCGTTCCACGACATAGCCGACGATGCCTTCGGCGCCGACTTTGAGGCGGTGGCCGCGGGCGAGCATGCGTTTGCCGCCTTCGCTGTTGGCGGCGCGCAGGACGGCATATTCGCCAATTTCATCGACGAGGAAGATGCCGACATGGTAGAAGCCGAAGCGTTCGCTGACGAATTGGGTGACCTGGGGCAGGAGTTCATCGAGGGTGTAGATGGAGGTGGCGGCCCGGCCGACATCGGCGGCGGCTTCCACGAAGAGGGCGCGCCGTTCGAGGGCGGCGGTGCGTTCCTGAATGCGGGCTTCCAGAATTACATTTTGCTGGCCAAGTTGCTGGCCGAGGTTTTCAGCGGTGGCAACCTGTTGGCGCAGGGCATCCGCAAGTTGAAGGGCGCGGTGCTGGAAGTAGCCGCCGGCATAGGCAAACAGCCCAAGGAATACGGGGGCGGTGTCGATAATCCAGAGCAGGGGTTCGGTGAGCTGGGCCTGGAGGATGTTTGCCAGCGTGAGTGGCAGACGTTCAATGACCAGGACATCCAGCGTGGTGGCAACGACCGGGAAGAGGCCGCCGAAAATTACGCCAGCGAGGGTGAAGCGAAAACGGGCATCTTTCCACCAGGGCATCAGGCTTTCCTCCCGTTGCCATTGTGGCCATTGCTGCGGGCGGGTTCTTCCGCCTGTGGGCCGCGCAGGCGCAGTTCCACTTCAGAGAGTTCGAGGCGTTTGCCGATTTCTTCAATAGCGGTTTTCATCACGCTGTCTACATCCAGGTACTGGCGCATGCGGCCAGAGATTTCCGTGGTGAGCCGTTCGCGTTGCAGACGGCGCTGGGAGACTTCCACCAGGCGGGCGTTTTCCAGTACGAGGCCGAGACGGCCGGCGACTTCTTCAATCAGGTTGGCGGTATCCAACGGGACGTTTTCTTCGTCCAACTGGAGGTTGAGTACGCCGACTACTTCGCCACGGACTTTCATGGGTACAGCGAGGGTGCTCTTGCTGCCGGGGCCGATTTCGCGGCCATGCAGGAGGACGGTTTCGGCGCGCTCCCAGGCGAGGCGAACTTCTTCTGATTCGCTGTTAATCGGTTCGACCGAAAGCTGGCGATAGCGAAAGCCGGTGTTTTCCAGGGCCTGAATGAAGGCCCGCCAACTCTCGCGGGTGTAGCGTCCATAGGCCGATTCAAGTTCCGTGAGGGTGTGTTCGACTTCCTGCCGCAATTCATTTTGTTTGATGGCGATGGCGAGCTGGTCTGCCAGGCTGCGGAAGATGGCGACATCTGCCTCGCGGAAGCCATCCAGCCGTTCGCTTTGCAAATCGAGGGCGCCGATAATCTGGTCCGCCACGCGCAGGGGAACAACCAGTTGGGATTGGGTGGCCGGCAAGAGGGGGTGGCGGGCGATGCGGAAGTTGCTGTCATTTTCGCGGGCGAGGCGGGCTTCGCCAATCAGGGTGACGTAGCCGACATTGGTTTCGCTGCCGATCCGCAGGCGGTGTTCGCCTTCCAGGAGTTGCTCGCCGATTTCACCGCTGCCGGCCATTAGAATTGTGGCCTGCTCGGAGGGGCGATTGAGATAGATGGCGGCGTGGTACAGGCCGAAACGCTGGGCGACCAGGTCCACGGCGCGGTTGAGCATGTCTTGCAACTGCGGTTCAAGGGTGGCATCGCGGGCGATTTCAGCGGTGGTTTGGAGCATTTCAGCGCGGTGCTGCAGGTCGCGGGTCCGTTCTGAAACCTGCTGTTCGAGGCCGGTGACCAGTTCGCCCAGGCGGCTGGTCATGGTGTTAAAGGTATTGGCGAGCAGGCCAATTTCATCATTGGTTTCGACTTCGGCGCGGGCGGCCAGGTTGCCTTCGGCAACGGTGCGGGCGGTGAGGGTGAGGCTGGCAATGGGGGCGGTGAGAATTTGCGCCAGGCCGATGGCAATGGCGACCACCGCGGCGGCGACGACGAGGGCCAGCAGGAGGGTGGTGCGGCCCTGGGCTTCGGCCGGGGCCAGGAAGGTGTCCTGGGGCTGGAAGAGGGCGAGGGTCCAGTTGGTATCTGGCATCCGGATGGCGACGGCCTGTAGTTGGCGGTCACCGGTGGCGATATCTACGGCGGTGAAATAATGGGCGGTGGGGGAGGCGGCGGCCAGGGTCAGTTCGCGGGCCAGGTCGGGCAGGTCGTTGACGATTTCACTGGTGGGGCGGTTGGGCAGGCGGCCTTCCAGTCGCAGGGCGGCCAGCGTGCCGGCATCCATGGGGGTGATGGCGGTAAAAATTGTTTCCGGCGCGGCGCCGTGGGCGAGGTGAATCAGGTGCTCATCAAACAGGACGGCAAAGGAGTCCGGGCCGACGAGGTCGTTGCTGCGGGCCAGTAAGTCCTGCAAGATGTTGGCGCGATATTCCACGAGGAGAACGCCGATGGTCTGGTCAAAATTGGTGCGGATGGGGGCGCTGAAGTACAGGCTGGGTTCATCGGTCATGCCGGTAATACGGACGGGGGAGACGTAGGCTTCGCCGGCGCGGGCATTCAAAAATGCGACTTCGGTGGCGTAATTGCCGACCGGATTGGGCGAATTGCTGTCTACCACAACGTTGCCTTCCATATCCAGGATGGAATAGGCCACGATGTAGAGGGGTTCTTTGTCGGTCAGGGCGCGCAAGGTGGCATAGACACGCGCCCGCTGAATCTGGGTGGCTTCTTCACCGGGTTGGAGCAACAGGAGTTCCAGCATGGCGGGCAAGCGGGCTTCGTTGGTGATGCTGGCGCGATTGGAATTAAGGAAATCCTGCAGACTGTCTTCGGTCTGGCTGGCGGCGGCAAAGAGGGCTTCGTTGGCTTCGCGGGTGAGGGTTTCACGGGTGAAGTAGTTGTTGATGCCGCCCAGCAGGCCGAGCGCGATGAGTGTGACGGCCACAAAGGAGGTGATGAGCTTGGTGCGGAGCGAGAAATAGCGGAACTGGCGGCGCAAGTGCAGAAGATTGACAGCAAACAGCACCAGCGTCAGCAGCCAGGCGAAGCGCAAGACCTCGGTATAGGTGGGTGGCAGCGGCCGGAATTCTGTGACGCCAACATAGAGATCTACCAGCAGGGCAATCAGACCGAAGATTGTGGCGGCGAGCAGGGCCTGGCGGCTGATGTTTTGGGGCAGGGTGTTGGCGACAGAGATGGCGGTGAGGCCGACAATGGCAAAGAGGATGACCGGGCCCAAACCGGCAAAGACCAGCCCAAAACCGAACAGGGTCAGGTGCAGGCCCATGATGCTTACGACCAGCCCGCCTACCGTGCGGCCAGCGCGTACGAGGAGCAGGCCAACAAAGTTCCCTACAAATAGTGTCCAGCTAAGAACCAGGCTAAGGCTTTCACCCTGGGTTTCAGTCGGGTAGAGGACGGAGTACAGGAACAGTAGCAGGGCGGCCGCGCCAAAGGTGCGCACCACGCTCACGCGCAGCGCGTTTCTGCGTTGCAGTTCAGTAGGGGCGCTGGAATTGGACGAGAGGGTCGCCATGGGTTTCCGGAATCCTATTCTTTCGCCAGACCGAGGGACGCGAGTTGTGGGCCGCCGGCTTCTTCATCGGTGGGCGGCACAATGTGAATGGAGACTTCGCTTACTTTGGGAAGCTGGCCGAGCTCGCGTACCACGGTCTGGAGCAAGGATTCAAAGTCCAGCGTGCGGGCAAAGCGGGTCGTGAGTTCGTTGAGGGCCTGTTCGCGCTCGGCGCGATATTGGGTGTCCTGCAACAGGCGGGCGCTTTCCAGCGCCAGGGCAGCCTGATTGCCAACGGCTTCAATGAAGTCCAGCTCCTCTTTGGACCAGTTGCTGGAGTCGCTTTCGAGGGTGATTGCGCCGATGACCTGTTCGTCGCGCAGGCGGAGGGGGACATTTAATGCGTAGCCATCTCCTTCTGTGCCAGCGGAGGGGCCGTCCACGGTGACGGACAGTTCTTCGTCTGCGCCGGAGAGGCCGGCCCAGGAGCCTTCGACATACTGGCGGTTGAGCTGGCGAATTTCATCCAGGCTGCTTTCAATTTGCTGGAACAGGCGGGCGTTTTCCAGGGCGACTGCCAGACTGTCGCCGATGCCCTGCAACACGGTTACATCATCCTGGTCAAAGGCCGTGGGTTCCGTGGATTGAATGGAGAGCGCCCCCAAAATCTGATTACCGATGGCGAGGGGCAGGGCCAGTTCAGAGCGGGTTTCCGGGAGGTGAGGGTTGCGGAAGCGGATGGCTTCCTGACCGACGTCCAGGGCAATGCGGGCCTGGCGGTTGGCAGTGGCCCAACCGACCATGGAGGCGCCGCCCACGCTAAGACGATGGTTTTCGGCCAGCATTTTCTGGCCGGCTTCGCCGGTGCCGGCGGTCAGGGTGGCGTAACGGCCGCGGTCATCCACGAGGAATACGCCGACATAATAGAGGTCAAAGCGCTCGCGAATGAGTTCGGCGACGCGCTGGAGGAGTTCCTGGGGGTCAAGGATGGTGCCGACGGCGCGCGAGATTTCTGCGGCGGTACGGATTTGGAGCACGCGGCGTTCCAGATCGCTGGAACGGTCTGCAAGCTCGGCTTGCTGGCGTTGAAGGTCTTCGGCCAGCTGGCGTTCGCCGGCAAGGGTTTCTTCCAGCGCGCTGATGCTACGGGTGAGGCCCTGCACAAGGTAGCCGATGGAGAAGATGAGTACCAGCGCGACGAAGAGGAGGGCGATACCGGTATTAATCCATGAATCCGGGTTGGAGTCGCGCGTGAGGGCATCCAGCGGGGCGGGCCACACGCCGCTGGCAAACAAACCGGCGATGATGGCGTAGGTGAGGGCGGCGACCACTACCGCACCAATGGCTGTACGGCGATTGAACAGGATGCCAGCAAAAACCACGAAAAAGAGCAGCCAGACGCGGCCATCGCCACCCAGGCCATACAGATTGAGCGAAAGCGGCGCGAGTAAATAACTGATGAACAAAACCGTACCAGCCCGCAGTTCATAAGGCAGGCGGCGCAGGAACGTGACCCCGGCCACCATGAGATAGGCGAGGGTGACGAACAAGAGCGTGCCCCAATTGTTGTTGCGGATAAATGCCAGGGCATTGACGATGTACATCATCAGCCCAACGCCCAGCAGGACGTAGAGCACGGTTTGCAGAATCTGTTCGCGCCATTCACGCAGACGGTTCTGGGGCGGGATGGTGCGGAAGGAGGCTGAGTCCATCATTCGTCATCCTCCGGGAGGCCCAGGTCAGCCAGCGGGGGCAGGCTGCCGGTGAGCATTTGTTGCGGGTTGATATTGGGGCGGGTCGATTCCTGGCGCGGGCCTGCGGAGGCATGGTCGCCATTGCCTCCGTTACCGCCGTTGGGGGTTTCGGGGCCAACCATGACGCGGGCTTTGCGGGCGCCAAGGGCTTTGGTGAGCTCGGTGGCCGTGGTTTCCAGAATAGTATCCATATTGACCGAGCGACGGATTTTGTTGGTGACTTCGAAGAGTTGGCGCTGGCGCTCGGCCAGACGAGCATTGACGATAATGGCCGCAAGACTGCCCGCCAACGTGCCGAGGATGTCCAGGTCATGCTCGTTGAAGGCGTTGCGCGTGTCGCTTTCTACATTGAGTACGCCGAGCAGTTCGCCGCGATAGATGAGGGGTACGGCGATTTCGGACTTCACACTGGCGCTGCCCGCAACATAGCGGGGGTCTTTGCTGACATCCGGGATGAGGGCGGCTTCGCGATGTTCGGCGACCCAGCCGGTAACGCCTTTGCCGACCTGAACCTGCAGGCCAAGGACTTCTTCCTCATAACCGGCCGAGGATTCCACGCGCAGGATTTTGCGGTCATTGTCCAGCAGGAGGATGGCGACGCGGTCTCCGAGGGTGACGCGCAGGCCCTGAACGGCGCTGGAGAGGGCTTCATCCAGCGAGGCGCTGGCGGCGGCGACGGTGGTGACATGGTGCATGAGGCGGTGCTGGGCGAGGCTTTCCTGGGCCTGGCCGAACAACTCGGCGTTGGAAACGGCTACTGACAACTGGTCGGCCAGTACCTGGAGGATTTCAATATCATCCGGACGGAAGGCGAAGGGGCGGGTGGACTGGACATCCAGCGCGCCAAGAACGCGGTCGCCGACCTTCATGGGGATGCCGAGCTCGGCCCGGGTGTCCGGCAGGAGGGGGTTGAAGCGGTGGGTGGGGTCGGCGGTGACATCGTTGGCGACCAGCGGTTCGCCAACCGAGGTTACATAGCCGACGATGGATTTGGAGCCAACTTTCAGGCTGTGTCCGGCGGCTTTCATCTGGCGGCCAGCTTCGCCGGTGGATTCGCGAATGATGGCATTTTCGCCGCTTTCATCCAGCAGGAAGACTGAGGCATGGTAGAAGTCAAAGCGGTCGCGGATCAGGTTGATGGCTTCGGAGAGGAGGTCATCCACTTCCAGCGTGCCGCTGGTGTCGCGGGCAATCTGGGCCGCGGTTTGGAGTTGGAGGGCGCGCCGGCTGGTGAGGTCGAGCAGGCGGGCGCTGTTGATGAGGCCGGCAATCTGGCCGGCCAGGGTGCTAAGCAGGCGCAGATCGCTATCGGTAAAACGGCCTTCTACTTCGGTATCCTGCACGGTCATCACGCCGATGACTTCACCGGCGGCAATGAGGGGTACGCCGAGCCAGGATTTAGCCATTTTGCCGACAATTTTTGCGCCGAGGGCGCGGGCGCGCTGTTCCGTGTCTTCCACGAGCATCAGCGGCTGGCGGGTGCGTACGACGATGGAGGTCAGACCTTCCCCGAGCGGGAAGGGGTCTACGCTAATCGGCTCGCCGCCTTCGTAAATGTAGGGGATTAAAATGTGGTCGGTTTGCGAATCATAGAGGGCGATGTAGAAATGGACTTCGCCCAGAAGTTTGCGGAGTTGATTGTGAATGAGGGGGTAGAGGGCTTCGGTTTTGGATTCAGCGGCGACGGCCTGGCTGAAGTCATTGAGGACCTGGAGTTCGTTGAGGCGGGCGTGGGTGTCATCCAGCGCGACAACTTTTTCCAGGGCGGTGGTAATCAGTTCGACCAGACTGGCGTAGGGCTGCAGGGCGGCTTGGGAGAGAGTGTCGCGTTCGCGGCTGGCAACCATGATGAGGGCGGCCATGCGTCCATCCTGCAATACGGGCAGGTACCCGGCGGCAAAACAATTCACGCGCTGGGGCATGACCAGCAGTTCGGCATGCACAGGGGTGGCGGGTTGGTTTACGTCGCGGACGATGAGGGGCAAGCCGCTGCCGAGGTAGGTGAGGGCATGGCCGCCGGAGATATTAAGCGCCGGGGGCAGGAAGGCCTGGTATGAAGCCGGGTTTTCTTCTACTTCAATGAGGCGCAACTGGCTGCCGGCGGGCGCGTACACAGCGCAGATATAGGGTGTTTGCTGCATGGCCTGGGCGGTGGCGAGCAGGATTTCCTCGACTGTGCTGGCCTGGGTGACGCGGCGGCTGGCGCGGTAGAGGTGATTGATTTGCTGGAGGTCAACTTCGGTGCCTTCCAACAGGCGGTAATTTTGAATGGCGGTGGCGAGCTGGTTGGCGAGCGTACCCATTACGTCTACGGTTTCGGTGGCGAAGGCATCCACCTTGTTGGCCTGCACATCCAGAACGCCGAGGACTTCTGAACCGATGGAAATTGGCACCCCGACTTCGGCCAGAGTTTCTGGCAGGAGTTCATGGCGCAGATAGACCTGATCGGTTTGCGAGTCGGTTACCAGACGGGGGGCGTTGTTGCGGGCGACCCAGGTGACGATGGAATTGTTGGCGATGGGAATGCGGTAGCCCTGTTCCTTGAGGCTGCGGCCAGCGGGGCCGGTGGCTTCCTGCAGGACCGCGTGTTCGCGGGCTTCATCCAGGAGGAAGATGGCGGCATGGTAGAAGCCAAAGCGGTCCACGATGAGCTGGACGGTAGTTTTTAAGAGTTCGTCCAGGCTGCGGCTGGAGGTGGCCATCTGGGCGACTTCGGCGGCGGTGACGATTTGCTGGGTGCGTTCCGAGACTTCAAATTCCAGCGCCCGGTAGAGATTGGTGAGTTCGTCGGCCATCTGGTTGAAGGAGGCCGCCAGCAGACCGATTTCATCAGTGCGGGGGACGCGGGCGCGCATTTGCCAGTCGCCTTCGGCGAACAGGCGGCTGGCATTGACGACATCCAGAATGGGGCGGAGGATGCTGCGGGTGCCGTTTATGATTACGAGGGTGAGGACAGCGGTGGCGATGACCAGCAGCCAGATGGTGAAGGGCAGCAGGGAGTTGATTTCAGAAAAGACCTGGTCTTCGGGGACTTCAAACAGGAGGCCAATATCCAGCGGGGCAAAGGTGTTGTAGATGCCGACCACTTCGCCGCCGTCAAAAGATGTGTAAGGGGTGGCGGATTGACCGGGTTGGTAGGGGCCGGCGAGGTGACGGGCAATCTGGTCTTCGCTGGCCTCCAGTGAGGTCAGGCCGCGCACGCGGGTGACACCCGCCGCCAGGGTGTCTTCCAGCATTTCGGATTCCAGATTGAAGATGTAGACGGCGGCATTGGGGAGCAAATCGAGGTCGGCCTGCAAAATTTGCTGGAAAGCAAAGGTCTCGGAGATACCGATGGCATAGGCCATCGTGTCGCCATCGGCATTGACGATGGGGATGGAGGTGAAAACGAGCATCTTGCGGCTCAGGCGTTCAATTTCGGGCGTGATGGTTACACCTTCAATTTCGCCGCTGGGGGTGTTGGTGTACAGCGGGGGTGCAGAAAAGTCGGTGAATGAATTCAGGGGTTGGCCGGCAATATGCTCGCCGAAAAAATGTTGATCTGATAAATCCAGCCCAATCCAATTGGAGTTGGAGGCGGCCAATACCTGGCCCTGCGGGGTGAGGATGAGATGCTGGTTGAAGGTAGCGGAAGAGATGGATGGATTGAGGGCGGCAAATGCGGTCCGCAGGCGGCCGGCAATTTCGATGGCTTCAGGGGAATTGATGGGGGCGGCCAGCAATTGAGCGGTGTCGCGGACAAAGGCAGGTTCGCGAACCAGGTTGCCCAGGCGGGTGTGTTTGTTGCGCACCCATTCATTCAGGTTGCTGGATTGGCGCTGCTCAAAGAGGACCAGCTGGTTGGTGATTTGCTGGAGTAGTAGACTGCGGGCCTGATAGTAGGCTGTAAGGCCCATGATGATGGTGGTAATCAGAATTAATGGCAGAAGCGCCCGCAAGACAGTAACCACCAGACGACCGCGAAAGCGTTCGTTCAGCGAGGGGTTGTTACTGGCGAGGTTTGTGCGTTCCGTCATAGTCGGATTCCCTTGGCCGTCTTTTGGCCGGGCTTACATATCCCAGACTGCTTCGCCTTCCAATACCCGGCGGATTTGTTCAGGGAAGCGGTCCGGGTCGAGCGGCTTGCCAATAAAGCCATCAAAGCCTGATTCGCGCGCCTTGTTGAGCTGGTCCACGCTGGCTTCGGCGGTGACGGCGATGACGCGGGTGTTGCTTAAGGAGGGAGAATTGCGGATTTTTTTGAGGGCGCCGTAGCCATCTTCGTAGGGCAGGCGGATATCCATCAGGATGAGGTCCAGCCGCGGCAGTGTATCGGCGTATTCCACGACTTCATAGCCGGAGGTCTTCCATTCGCAGTGAATGCCCATGTAGCCGAGCAGGCGGGCGATGAGGACAAAGTTGGAGACATTGTCCTCCACGACCAATACCGTGGCATCCTTGGGGGCAACCTGGCTTTTTGAGTCTTTTGCGTCGGTCATGGCAGTCCTCTACCGATTTAGATAGGATTCGATTTGACGCGGGAGGGCATCCACGTCAATGGGTTTTTGAATGTAGCCATCGCAGCCAGCCTCGAGGCTGCGTTCACGGTCGCCGCGCATCACATTGGCGGTGAGCGCCAAAATGGGGGTGGTGGCGAGGCGGGGGAGTTGGCGCAGGCGACTGGTGAGGGTGTAGCCGTCTACATCGGGCAGATTGATATCCATGAGGATGAGGTCAATTTCTGCATTTTGAGCCGTGGCGAGGGCCTGGTCTGCATTTTCCGCAAACAGGAGCTGGTAGCCTTCGACCATCAGGACGCGTTGAATGAGCATCCGGTTGTCAGGATTGTCTTCTACATAGAGGATGGTGGGGCCGTGATTCTCCATTTTTGCGTTCTCCCGACGCATTTCCTGTAAATAATACAAGTCAGACCTTTTTCCTGCGCAGGAAAAGGCCTTAAGAAATTCTAGCATTTACGGGGCGTTGCCCCGTTGCACAAGCATTGCAATTACTTTGCCTGCGGCCCGCTGACTTTATGAGAGTTTTTGGCTCTTGCGGACAACGCAGTTCTTAAATTTCGCCTTTGCACATTATACGCGGCTTTCATTGAAAAAGATACCGGGTACACCCTAGAATTTTGCAAGGTTAAACCGCCGGTTTCAGGCCGGCTGGAAGTATGGGATGGGTTTTGCGCGGTTTGACTGGGGCTTACGGATTGTAATTTAGGGTACGGGAATAGCATTCGCCGTGCTGGCCGCGCTCGGTGCACAGCCGCAGAATCGCCCGCAGAGGGACATTGCTGGCGGTGGAGACGCGTACGGTGACCCAGCCCTGCTGGCCGGAGTCCAGCGGGAAGGTTCCGGCGCCACAGGCGTTCTGGGTGGCGCCGAAGAGGCTGTTGCTGTCATGATAGCCAACCTGGGCGCCATCGGATTGCTGGAAAACGGTTACCGAGCCACTGGAGAAGGAGAGCCCCCCGGTGGGTTGTA
>CAZEQN010000021.1:0-17861 GCA_964514335.1 uncultured Anaerolineaceae bacterium | reverse complement strand
TTCCAAACTGGCGGCGGGGCTCGCTACGGAGGCGGACCCGCCGCTGAACCCGGCAGACCTGCCCGCCAGCCTGGATTTGGTGAGCGCCCGGCGCGAGTTCTACACCCACCCAACCGCCCTGCCGACGGTGGAGCGCGGCAGCATCAAGCTCGACCTGCACCGCCGCGATTTTACGATTAATACGCTCGCCCTGCGGCTGGATGGCCGCTATTTCGGCGACCTGCTGGATTACTGGGGCGGCTTGCAGGACCTCGAAGATGGCATCGTGCGGGTACTGCACTCGCTCTCATTTGTGGATGACCCCACCCGCATGCTGCGGGCGGCGCGCTTTGAGGGGCGCTTTGGGTTTGAGATTGGGCCGCGCACCCTGGAACTGCTGGGTAACGCTCTGCCGCTGCTGGAGCGCGTTTCCGGCGACCGATTGCGGCATGAATTCAACGCGATTCTGGGCGAAACAGACTGGGCGGCGATTTTACAGCGCTTGGCGGGGCTGAACGTGCTGGCAACCATTCACCCGGCGCTGGGGTTTGACGCCGCCGCTGCCGAACGGCTGGAATGCGTCCGCCAGTCACCGCCCGGCCCGGAATGGGGCCTGCCGGAGGATTTCGAGTCGGTCAGCCAGCCCCTGGCGCTGGCTTATACGGCCTGGTTCCTCACATTGGAGGGGGTGCAGGCCGCCGCCCTGGCCGGGCGGCTGCGCCTGACCGCCCCGGTAACGAAAGCGATTCTGGCGGCGTGCAGCCTGCGCCCGGAGCTGGCGCAACTGGTGGGGGCCGCGCCCAGCCGAGCGGTAGCGCGGCTGGATGAAGCGCCGCCGCTGGCGCTGGCGGCCCTGTACCTGACGAGTACCGACGCGGGCGTGCGCGACCTGCTGGAAATCTATACCCGGCGCTGGCGGCACATCCACCCCCAGACCGATGGGCATGACCTGCGCGCCCGTGGCGTGCCCGCCGGGCCGCGCTACCGCCAACTGCTGACCGCCCTGCGGGAGGCCTGGCTGGATGGCGCGGTGACGACTGCGGATGCAGAACACGACCTGCTGGAGAAACTGCTGCATGACGGCTGAAATGGCCGCCTGGCAGACCGCGCCCCCGCCGGACTGGCTGGCGCGGGTGGGCATCCGGCTGGCGCGGGCCGCCGATTTACCGGCCCTTGAATGGGAGGGCGAGTACGCCCACTTCCGGCGCATGTATGCCGAAATCTATGCCCGCACCCAGGCCGGGCAGGCGGCCATGTGGCTGGCGGAGCTGGCCGGGGTGGGCATCATCGGCCAGGTGTTCGTGCAGTTCGGGCGGCCACAGCCCGGGCCGCGCCAGATGTACCCGGCCTATGTGCATGGCTTCCGCGTGCGGCCCGCCTATCGCGGCCGCGGGGTGGGCACGCGCCTGATGGATGCGCTGGAGGAAGACCTGCGGCGGCGCGGCGTGCGCCAGGTGACGCTGAATGTGGTGGCCGAAAACAGCGGCGGACGCCGGTTTTATGAAGCGCGCAAGTATTTTGTCACCGCCCCCGACCCCGGCCGCTGGACGTATGTGGACCAGCACGGCGAAACCCAGGCGGTGGATGAGCCCGGCTGGCGCATGCGCAAGGTGTTGCAGTAAAACGAAATTCGCAATTGGAAATTCGTAATTAGTGATTTGTAACTCGTAAGTGGTGAATGCTCTGTTGCAGATAACCATAGCCCCGATTTTTGTCATTCCGAGCAGGCCGACGCTGCGAAGCAGCGTTCGGCCAAGCGAGGAATCCCATTCAAGCCCACTTCTCAGACCGGCTCGCTGGAAATCAAATCCGTTCGGACGTGGTTGCCAGCAATCCTGCCCGAAAAATTTCATTCTTGGGATGCTTCCCTTCGACGATGCTCAGGGCAAGCGCTATGCTCAGCATGACAAGAATCTTCCTGTGGATGAAGCAGGATTTGATTCCAGAAAGCTCAACAATGAACCTGTTTCAACCCCACACCCCTGAATTCCAGCAAAACCCATACCCGGCGCTGGAGGCCTTGCGGGCGGCTGGCCCGGCATGTTGGGATGAGGCCAGCGGGATGTGGTACTTCCTTAACCATGCCGATGTGGACGGCCTGCTGCGTGACAAGCGCCTGGGGCGGGAACCGCTGGATGGCTGGCCGCCCGCGGCGGCCGAAAGCGCGTTTGCCGCGTTGAATCAGCATTCCATGTTTGATATGGAACCGCCCGACCACACCCGCCTGAAAACGCTGGTGCACAAGGTTTTCACCCCCCGGCGGGTGGAGAGTTTGCGGACGCAGATTACGGCCGAATGTGAACGCCTGCTGGACGCCGCCGCGGCCGCGGGCGGGATGGATGTACTGGCGGATTACGCCGCCCCGCTGCCGGTGGCGGTGATTGCCGAACTGCTCGGCGTACCGGCTGCCGACCGGCCCAAACTGCGGCCGTGGTCGGCGGCGATTGTGGCGATGTACGAACTGGCTCCCAGCCCGACGGTGGCGGCGACCGCCGAAACGGCAGCGGCCGAGTTCAGCCAGTATTTGCGGGCCTTGAGCCGGAATCGGAAACTGAATCCCGGCGATGACCTCATCAGCGCCCTGGCCCAGGTACAGGAGGAAGGGGCGCGTTTGAGCGAGGACGAACTGATTGCGACTTGCGTGCTGTTGCTGAACGCCGGGCATGAGGCCACCACCAACGCCTTTGGCAACGGCCTGTGGGCTTTGCTGCGCCACCCGCAGCAGTTGGCATTGTTGCGCCGCGAGCCGGAACGCCTGCCGGAGGCCATCGAAGAAATGCTGCGCTGGGATACGCCCCTGCAATTATTCCGGCGCTGGGTGCGGGCCGAGGTCGAGATTCAGGGCATTCGGCTGGCAGTCGGGCAGCAGGTGGGGCTGCTGTTTGGGGCGGCCAACCGCGACCCGGCCGTCTTCGCCCAGCCGGAGGCGTTTGACATCCGCCGCGGGCCGACGCCGCACCTGACTTTTGGGGCCGGAATTCACTATTGCCTGGGCGCGCCGCTGGCGCGGCTGGAGTTACAGCTTTCGTTTGCGGCCCTGTTGCGCCGCTTCCCGGCCGTGCGGCTGGCGGGGGCCGGGCCGGTTTACGCGCCGCGTTTTGTGATCCGCGGGCTGGAGGCGTTGCGGGTGGAGTTTTGAGGTGACGCCCGCAAGCCTGCCTTGAGCCTTGCCGAAGGGGGGCAGGCTACGGACGCCCACAAGGGGCTAGACTACAGATGAATCTGCGGGGAGAACTCAATAAGACTCGAAAATTCAAATGCCGCCTCGGCAAACCTCCGGGAGGTTCTATCCTTACCCCAGACAGCGGGCTTTAGCCCGCTGCGACTTAAGTAACCCACCACTCCGCGCCCCTTGTCAAGTGGATTTCTCCGCGCTATAATGATAGTGTAGGTTCAATAGTGACGGCGACGAGAAGTGGGCAACCCCCACTTTTCTTGTTGTAACGGCCACAATCCCTTAAATTCATACCATTGCGAACCTACTATACGGAGTAACACGGAATGGCAAAACAGGAATTCGAACTCGCCTTTAATGAAGTGCTGGACACCAAACAGCTTCCCAAGGAAATTGTCCTGGAAGCGATTGAGTCCGCCATGGTGTCCGCTTACCGCAAAACGGTCAACGCCTCCACCGCCCAACTGGTGGAAGCCCACCTGGACCCGGAAACCGGCGAGGTCAGCATCCACGCCGAAAAAGAAGTCGTCGAAGAGGTGCAGGACGACCGCACTGAAGTGACGCTGGAAGTGGCGCGCCAATACCACCCCGAGGCTGAACTGGGGCAGGTGCTGGTGGTGCCCTCCACCCCGGCCGACTTTGGCCGCGTGGCGGCCCAGACCGCCCGCCAGGTCATTCAACAGCGCATCCGCGAGGCCGAGCGCGAAGCCCAGTTCAACTTCTTCCAGAACATGGAAGGCGAAGTCGTCAGCGGCATTGTGCAGGCCACCAACCCGGGCTTCATCACGCTCGGCCTGGACCGCAACGCCGAGGCGACCATGCCGCGTAACCAGCAAATTCGCGGCGAGCGTTTTCGCGTGCATGACCGTGTCCGCGCCCTGTTGCTGGAAGTCAAGATGGAGCCGCGCGGCCCCAAAATCATCATGTCGCGGGCGCACCGCAATTTCCTGCGCCGCCTGCTGGAAGAAGAAGTGCCCGAAATCTATCACGGCCTGGTGGAAATTCGCTCGATTGCGCGCGAACCCGGCTACCGCAGCAAAGTCGCCGTGGCGGCCCTGCAGCCGGGGATTGACCCGGTGGGGGCCTGCGTGGGCATGCGCGGCGTGCGCATCCAGACGATTGTGCGCGAACTGCACGACGAAAAGATTGACGTGATTGAATGGAACCCGGACCAGGCCGCTTACATCGCCAAGGCCCTTAGCCCGGCGCGCGTCACCGGCGTGTTCCTGGATGAAACCGATGGCGGCCGCACCGCCACCGTGGTGGTGCCGGAAGACCAGCTTAGCCTGGCGATTGGCAAGGACGGGCAGAACGCCCGCCTGGCCGCCAAGCTTACCGGCTGGCGCATTGACATCAAGAGCCTGACCGAAGCCGCCGCTGAAGGCCTGAAGAAACTGGCGACCGAAGAAGAATTTGCCAACCAGCGCGAAGCCCTGGCGGAAAGCGTGGCCCAGATTCAGGCCATTCTGGCGAAGAAGGAAGAAGGCCGCCCGATTGCGCCGGAAGAATATGCCACCCTCGGCCGCTTTGTCGGCCAGATTGAAAGCGGTGCCGCCGACCGCCGCCAGGCGGAGGTGGAAGAACAACGCGCCCGGCTGGCCGAACTGCGCAGCCGCATTCCGGCGGCGGCGTTTGAAATCCCGCTGGATGAGCTTGGCCTGCCGCCGCGTTTGAACATCCTGATTACCGGCGAAGGCTACTCCACCATCGGCGACCTGATGATGCAACTGGAAACCGACCCGGATGCGCTTTTGAGCCTGAATGGCGTTGGCCCCAAGGCGATGGACGACATCCGCGAACGGCTGGCCGCTTTTGTGTTCCCCGAACCGGAGCCTGAACCCGAACCCGAACCGGTAGCCGAAGCGATGGTCGAACCGGAAACTGCCCTGGAAACCGCTGAAGCGGAAGCGCCGGAAGCGGGCTCTGCCGCCGAGCCAGAGGCCGAGGTAACGCCGATTTCCATTGAAGAAGCCTTTGCGGCGGCGCTGGCGGGCGTGGCGGATGATTCTGTCATGGAGGCCGCCCCGGCACCAGAGGATAGCAAAGCCAAGAAGGAAAAGAAGAAGAAGTACCGCGAAATCGAGTACGACCCGGACAAGGACGTTACGATTGCGCGTAAGAAACGCAAGAAGCGCGGCCCGGACGACTGGGCCACTACGGAATGGGATGAAGACGTTTAAACGCGAGGGCCAGGCCGCCCGTGGCCGCTAAACCCGCCGCCCGCCCGCGGCATGTGCCCCAGCGCACCTGTGTGGGTTGTCGTACCGTGCAGGCCAAGCGCACCCTCATTCGGGTGGTGCGCACGCCCGCGGGCGTACAGGTGGACCCGCACGGCAAGCTGGCCGGGCGCGGCGCCTACCTGCATGACCAGCGCGCCTGCTGGGAACGAGCCCTGAAAGGGGCGCTGGCCCAGGCCCTCAAAACTGAACTGACCGAAGATGACCGCACACGCTTGACCCACACCCTGGAAACACTCCCCGCCGAGGACGCATGAGCCACTCACGCTGACCGGCACAGGTTTTCTGGGGTAATTGCAGCCCCCCTTTCGTAGCGGAGCAGCCGGTGGGCCCGGCGTGTGACCAGACCGGTGCGAAACGAAGGAGTTTTCCATGAGTTCCAATACTGAAGAAATGAAATCTATTGAACTGCCGGGCAGCCTCACGGTGCGCGAACTGGCCGAGAAGCTGGGCGTTACCCCGATTGACATTATCAAAGTGCTGATGAGCAATGGCGTGATGGCCACTATCAACCAGCAGATTGATTTTGGCACCGCCGAAGTGGTGGCCTCCGAGCTGGGCTTTGAAGCCACGATGCTGGTGATTGACCAGGTGGAGCAGGAAGACCAGGGCGAAGTGGCCCTGTGGAAGCGCCTGATTGCCAGCGAAGATGAAGGCGACCTGCAGACCCGCCCGCCGGTGGTTACCATTCTCGGGCATGTCGACCACGGCAAAACCACCCTGCTGGATGCCATCCGCCGCACGAATGTGGTCGGCGGCGAAGCCGGCGGCATCACCCAGCATATTGGCGCCTACCAGGTCATGCACAATGACCGGCTGATTACCTTTCTGGATACGCCCGGCCACGCCGCCTTTACCGCCATGCGCTCGCGCGGGGCGCAGGGGGCGGATATCGTCATTCTGGTGGTGGCGGCTGATGACAGCGTGATGCCGCAAACCCGCGAAGCCTACAACCATGCCCGCGCCGCCCAGGTGCCGATTGTGGTCGCCATGAATAAAATTGACCGCCCGAATGCCAACCCGGACAAGGTCAAGAATGACCTGGCCGAGATGGGCCTGGTGCCGGACGACTGGGACGGCGATACGATGGTGGTGCCGGTATCGGCCAAGGAAAAGAAAGGCATTGACGACCTGCTGGAGGCCATCCAACTGGTGGCGGACAACACCCAGATTCAGGCCAACCCGGCCGGGCAGGTCTTCGGGAGCGTGATTGAAGCCGAGCGCGACAAATCGCGCGGCGTCACCGCCACCGTGCTGGTACAGAACGGCACCCTGAAGATGGGCGATGTGCTGGTGGCGGGCCTGGCCTATGGCCGCATCCGGGCGATGTTTGACCACCACGGCGAGCCGGTGGAAGAAGCCGGCCCCTCCACGCCGGTTTCGGTGCTGGGGCTGAACGATGTGCCGGTGGCGGGCGACCTCTTCCGGGTGGTGGAGAATGACCGCGAAGCGCGCGGCATTGTGGCCGAACGCGAAGAAAAAGTGAAAGAAACCACCGAAGCCGCCCGCCGCACCCGCAAGCTGGAAAATGTCTTCACTCGCTTCCAGTCGGGTGAGATACGCGAACTCAAACTGATTGTGAAGGCCGATGTGCAGGGCTCGCTGGAACCCATTGTTTCTTCTCTGGAAACGATTAAGGCTGAAGATGAGCATGGTGAAATCCGGGTGAATGTGCTGCACTCCGCTACCGGCAATGTGATCGGCGATGATGTCAGCCTGGCAAGCGCCTCGGAGGCGATTGTGCTGGGCTTCAATGTGGCCGTAGATAACGCCGCCGCCAAGCAGGCGGATGCCGAAGGCGTGGATGTGCGCACCTACACCATCATCTACCGCCTGACCGAAGATGTGGAAAAGGCCCTCAAGGGCATGCTGGAACCAGAAGAAAAAGAACGCCTGCTGGGCAAGGCCGAAGTGCGCGCCCTGTTTGAAGTCAAGAAAATCGGCGTGATTGCCGGCTGCCGCGTGATTGAAGGCGAAATCAAGCGAAATGCCCGCATGCGGGTGGTGCGGGGCGGCGAGCAGGTCATCTTTGAAGGGCCGATTTCCTCGCTCAAGCACGAGCGCGACGATGTGCGCGAGGTGCGCAACGGCTTTGAATGCGGCATCGGCATCCAGGACTTCAACGACTTCAAGGTCGGCGACATCCTGGAATGCTTCGTGCTGGAAAAAGCCGCGGCAGCCTAGGTTCACAGTAAGGAAGATTGAATGGTTTCACAGAGCAGAGCCTTACGCGTCGGCCAGCGCATTCAGCAGGAGCTTTCCGAGCTGCTGTTGTTTGGCGTGACCGACCCGCGTTTACAGCAGATTTTCATCACCCAGGTACGGGTGGACCGCGAACTGGAATATGCGAATGTGTTCGTTTCGGCGCTGGAAGGGCCGGAGCGGGCCGATGAAATCCTGGCGGGTTTGAGCCATGCCAGCGGCTACCTGCGCCGCGAACTGGCGCGGCGGGTGGAGTTGCGCAGTTTCCCCAAACTGCGCTTCCACTGGGACCCGACCCCGGAGCAGGCCGCGCATATTGACAGCCTGCTTTCGAATCTGCCCAGGGCGACGGCCGCGCCCGCGCCGGATGAGCCCGAACCCAGCGATGATTGAAGCGGCGCGGGCGGCATTGCAGGGGGCGAATCGGATTCTGGTGATGGCCCACATCCGGCCGGATGGCGATGCAGTTGGCTCGGCCCTCGGCCTGGGGCTGGGGCTGCTGGCACAGGGCAAAGACGTGCAGATTGTACTGGCGGACGGCGTACCGGCCCCGCTGCGCTATATGCCGGGTTATGAGAAGGTGCGTACCAAACCCGAAGGCGAGTTCGACCTGACCGTGGCGCTGGATACCGCCGACCAGCCGCGCCTCGGCCGCGCCCTGCCGGAGGGCCGGGCAGTCGACCTCAACATTGACCACCATGCAACCAACCCCGGCTATGGCCGTATTAACATCATAGAACCCGACGCCGCCGCCACTGCTGAAATCCTGGCGCGCGAGTGGAAAGCGCTGGGCCTGCCGCGGGTGGCCGAGGCGGATACGGCCCTGCTGGCCGGTATTTTGAGCGATACGCAGGGCTTCCGCACCCCCAACACCACCCCCAGCACCCTGCGGCTGGCGGCCGACCTGGCCGAGAGCGGCGCGCCGCTGGCTGACCTCTACTACCATGCGCAGGTTAAACGCACCTTTGAAGCGGTGCGCCTGTGGGGCTTTGGGGTCGGGCGGGTGGTGCGGGAAGACGCCCTGGTGTGGACGAGCGTGACGGGCGAAGACCGCAAGGCGGCCGGCTATGCCGGGCGCGATGACGCCGACCTGGTGAACTGGCTCTCTTCCATTGAAGGGGCGCGGGTGGTGGTGGTGTTTACCGAGCAGGATGCCGCCACGGTGAAGGTTTCCTGGCGCGCCAGTGACGCCACCGATGTGGCGGCCGTGGCCGGGCAGTTTGGCGGCGGTGGCCACCGGGCGGCGGCCGGGGCGGTGGTGAAAGGCAGCCTGGCCGAAGTGCAGGCGCAAGCGCTGGCCGCCACGCGGCTGGCGTTAAAATGAATTTCTGATAGGGAATTTACCCGCAAACGGTATAATAGGTTGCGGTAAAGTTCGTTATAAAGGAAGTACGGAGATACACACGCAACTATCTCCCCTTGGCCATTGGGGGACCAAATTTATGGGGAGCTGGACAGGAAGTAGCAATGAACCAAGAGAACATGAATAACCTTGTTTCGGGGGTATTGGTAGTGGATAAGCCCGTCGGGCTGACCTCGCACGATGTTGTTCAAATCATCCGCAAAGGCACCAACATCCGCCGCGCCGGGCACACCGGCACGCTGGACCCGCGCGCCTCGGGCGTGCTGGTGGTGCTGGTGGGGCCGGCGGTGCGGTTGAGTGAATATGTATCCGCTTCGGATAAGCGCTACCAGGCCACCATTCACCTCGGCAGCAGCACCGACACCTACGATGCCGAAGGCACCATCAAAGGCGATGAGATGCCGGTGGATGTGAACGAAGAAGATTTCGTCAAACTGCTCAAAACCTTTGAAGGCGAGAAGGAACAGGTGCCGCCGCCGTATTCCGCCGTGCATGTGGATGGCAAGCGCGCCTACGAGCTGGCGCGCCAGGGCGAAGAAGTGGAACTGGCGCCGCGCATGATTAACGTCTATAACCTTGACCTGCTGGAATGGGCGCCGCCGGAAGTGGTGATTGATGTGTACTGCTCCAGCGGCACCTATGTGCGCTCGCTGGCGCATGACCTCGGCCAGCAACTGGGCTGCGGGGCGCACCTGATTGGCCTGCGCCGCACCAAGAGCGGCCAGTTCACCCTGCGGGACGCGATTTCCCTGCGCCGCCTGCGGGAAGCCTTTGACGATGGCAGCTGGTCACAGTACCTCATTCCGGCCGCTGAA
Source organism: uncultured Anaerolineaceae bacterium (assembly GCA_964514335.1). GTDB lineage: Bacteria > Chloroflexota > Anaerolineae > Anaerolineales > UBA11579 > SCUK01. The sequence continues at coordinate 8,090 of CAZEQN010000021.1, read as the reverse complement.
GCGCTGGGCGACTGGAAAACGATTGTATTGGAAGGCGACCTGCTGGATACGGTGCGCCACGGCCACCGCTTCCCCAATGAGGATGGCAGCATCGGTTGGGCGCGGGCGGTCAGCGAACAGGGCGACCTGGTGGCGTTGCTGGAAGCCGATGAAGCCACCGGCGAATGGCAGCCGCGCAAAGTCTTCCTGACCAACTAGTCGGCGTAACCGATTACAATCCACCTTGCGGGGCTGGCCCCCGCAAGGTTTTGGTTTAACCTATGCAACATACCCGCAACCTGCAAACACTCTATCTCACCGATGCCTGGGTCACCGTAGGCGTGTACGATGGCGTGCACCGCGGCCACCGCGCCCTGCTGGAGCCGATGGTCGCGGCAGCGCATGCCGCCGGCGCGCCGGCGGTGGCGCTGACCTTTGACCCGCACCCGGCGGTGGTGTTCAGCGGCCCGCAGCCGGATTTTCTGCTCACCAGCCCGGAGGAACGGGCGGCGCGCCTGGCCGAACTGGGCGTGGATGTGGTCATTACCTATCCCTTCAGCCAGGCAGCGGCGGCCATCCCGGCGCGCGAATTTATGGAAACGCTGCGGGCGCATTTGGGCTTGAACCACCTGTGGATTGGCTATGACTTTGCCCTCGGCCACAAGCGCCAGGGGGATGCCGCCGCCCTGACCGAGTACGGCCAGCAACTGGGCTACCGGGTGGCGCGCGTGCCGGCGCTGGAAGTGGAGGGCGCGCCGGTGTCTTCCAGCCGCATCCGGGCGGCGGTGCAGGCGGGCGAAATCCAGACCGCCAATGACCTGCTGGGGCGCGCCTACAGCCTGCAAGGGGTGGTGCTGCGCGGCGCGGGGCGCGGCCGTACGATTGGCATCCCAACCGCCAACCTGAACGTGGCCGCCGACCGGGCGGTGCCCGCCAATGGCGTGTACGCCGGCTGGGCGCACCTGGAGGGTGAACGCATCCCGGCGGTGACGAATGTCGGCGTGCGCCCGACTTTTGAGAGCGATGGCGTAGCGCGCACCATTGAAGCCCACTTGCTGGATTATGAGGGCGACCTGTATGGCCGTTCGCTGGAACTGACTTTTGAAGCGCGCCTGCGCGGCGAGCAGAAGTTCCCCGGGGTGGAGGCGCTGGTGGCACAAATCCGGGCGGATATTCAGGCCGGGCGGGAGTTGCTGGCCTAGCGCGGCGGGGAGTTTTAAGGTACGGCGGTTGGAAATTCCGGCCGAGTGTGCTTTAATGAGTCATCAATCGGAAGCACAGATAACCGGATAGCCACCCATGCGCCAATACCTGGACCTGATGCAGCATGTGCTGGACCACGGAGCGGAGAAAACCGACCGCACCGGCACGGGTACGCGCTCGGTGTTTGGCTACCAGATGCGCTATGACCTGGCGCAGGGCTTTCCATTGGTCACCACCAAGCAAATTCACACCAAGTCCGTCATCCATGAGTTGTTATGGTTCCTGGCGGGGGACACCAATGTAGGCTACTTGCAGGAAAACGGCGTGCGCATCTGGAATGAGTGGGCCGATGAAAATGGCGAACTCGGCCCGGTGTATGGGGCGCAGTGGCGCAGTTGGCGCGGGGCGGATGGCCGCACGGTGGACCAGATTGCCGAAGTAACCGAGATGATTAAGACCAAACCCGATTCGCGGCGGCTGATTGTGAGCGCCTGGAATGTGGCCGAACTGGATGAAATGGCGCTGCCGCCCTGCCACACCCTGTTTCAATTTTATGTGGCCGAAGGGCGGCTCTCATGCCAGTTGTACCAGCGCTCGGCGGATATCTTTCTGGGCGTGCCGTTCAACATCGCTTCGTATGCGCTGCTGACGCTGATGATGGCGCAGGTTTGTGACCTGCAACCCGGCGACTTTGTGCACACGCTGGGGGATGCCCACCTGTACAGCAATCATCTGGAGCAGGCGCGCCTGCAATTGAGCCGCGCCCCGTTCCCGCTCCCCACCATGCGCCTCAACCCGGCGGTCAAGGACATTTTCGGCTTTCGCTACGAAGATTTCACGCTGGAAGACTACCAGCGGCATCCGCACATCCCGGCGGCGGTGGCGGTATGATCGTCTCGGTGATTGTGGCAGCCGAAGAAGGCGGCGGGATTGGTTACCGCGGCGGTATTCCGTGGAAGTTGAAGGATGACCTGAAGCTGTTCAAAGAAACCACCATGGGGCATCACCTGATTGTGGGACGCAAGACCTGGGAGAGCATTGGCCGGGCGTTGCCGGGCCGCCGGATGGTGGTGGTCACCCGCCAGCCGGACTATCTGGCCGAGGGCGCCGAGGTGGCCCACTCGCTAAGCGATGCGCTGGTGCTGGCCCAGAGCCGCGGCGAGACCGAGGCCTTCATAGGCGGGGGAGCTGAACTGTATGCCGAGGCCCTGCCGCGGGCCGACCGGCTGTACTACACCCGGGTGCTGGCGCGTGTGCCGTGCGATACGCTTTTCCCGTGGCAGGGCGAACTGACGATGCGCGAGATTGAGCGGCGTGAATTCCCGGCCGATGACCGCAATGAATACGCTTTTATCTGGCGGGTGCTGGAACGGCGCTAGGTTTTTTAGAAACTGTCTAATAACCTCTTTATTTAATCGAATAGATACTTTTGAGGACGTAACTTGAGGGAATATCTCATGTAGAGGCGGGTTTGAAACCCGCCTCTACTGGCCCATTGCAGGCACTGATTAAGCACTCTCTTGGACTTTATACAGGGGTGGTCCTTCAACTGGGCTAGGGCCAGCCGCCTGCTCACCCCTACCGTACGCGGGTATAGATGTAAGCGCGTTCGATGAGTACCACCGTGCCATCGGCGGCGGGTGGGGCTTCAAAGCGGGCGGTCAGGGCCAGCAGTTTGCCGTCTTCCAGCAATTCAAAGGTAAGTGCAAGGGTCGGGTTATCCACCAGCGGGGCCTGGTCTTCCAGCGGGGTCGGGATGCTATCCGTACTGGCGCGGAACACACACAGGTTGCCCCACGATTCGGTCATCCTATTGGGCAGGGCGGCGAGGTCTTCGGCGCGCCAGGTAATCTGGCCGCTGGTTTCGCTGGTGTAAGCAATTTGAATCGGAATCTGGTAAGCCCCCGTCAGGGCGCAGGCCCAGCCTTCGGTCTGGCCGTGCAGGCGGTAACTGCTGCCAACCTCTTCGCCCAGGGTCAGGGTGGTTTCATTAATGTGCAGGCGCGTGCCGAGGATGACAAACGCCGGCTGGATGACCGGCTGCTCCGGCCCGATGCTGCGGCGCACAATCATCTCCGTGCGCTCCCAGTTGCCGTCCAGCGTGCGGCCGCCAAAGAAGGTCGGCAGGGCACAACCTGCCAGTAAGGCCGAGAGAATGAGAAGACTGGCGAGACGAACGAGCAGATGAGTGCGCATGCTGTACCTCCTGCGGTGTTGCCTATTATAGGGTGGAAGTGCGGGCATAAAACATGACAGTTTCAGTTTGACTGTCCTATCGTCCAGTCTGGCTGCCTGGGCATTGGTGGTAAGATTCCTGCCGTGTCCCCGACGATGATACAACCCGATGAAATCCGCGTGCTGTACGACGGCTTTGACGCGCCAATCGCCGGGCTGGATTGCGGCCAGAAGTGCGCCCCCTACAATGCCAGCGGCAAGCCGTTTTGCTGCGACATCTGCCATGCCGTCCCCACCGCCTATACCGGCGAGTGGCAATATTTACAGGCCAATACCGACCTGTGGCATGAGTGGAAAGCCGAGCAATGTGTGGAGAGCGAAGCCGAGCGGCTGGAAGAAGTTGCCCGGCTGGCAGCCGAAACGCCGGACACTATGGCCCTGATAGAGTGCCTGGGGCCGCAGGCCTGCCAGCGCGACTACCGCGCCCTCACCTGCCGCCAGTTCCCGTTCTTCCCGTACCTGACCTCGGATTATCGCTTTATCGGGCTGGCCTACTACTGGGAATACGAGCAGGTGTGCTGGGTCATCAGTAATCTGCAGGTGGTGACGGACGCCTACCGCCAGCAATTTGTGGCGACCTTTGACGAGCTTTTTAACCGCATGCCGGAAGAAATGGACAGCTACGCGGCGCATTCTGAACATATGCGGGCCGAGTACGCCCGCCGCCGCCAGAGTATCCCGCTGCTGCATCGCGACGGCGGGGTGTACCGGGTGGGGCCGAGCAATGAACGCTTGCGCCGGGCCGCGGCCGACCGCCTGCCGAAATTCGGGCCGTACAAAATCGCCGCCGCCCTGCCATTTCCGGACGAACTCTAAGGACAGTGAGAACGCATGACAACCCAGACCCAAAGCTTTCGCGCCGAACTTTCTGAATTCACGCTGCCTGACCGCCGCCCCACCGACCGCCGCGGCCCGGTTCGCTGGCTGGTCAGCCACTTCTGGCCCTACTGGTGGATCGGCGTCATCATCCTGGTGGGGGCGTTTGGCAATGCGGCTCTGGCGGCGGTGGTGCCGGTGCAGGTCGGGCGGGCGTTTGATGCCATTTTGCAGTCGCCGCCGGATACCAGCGTGCTGTGGCCGATTGTGTGGCTGATTGTCGGCTCGCAACTGGTGCGCGGCGTGTTGCAGTTTGGGCGCAACTTTGGCGCCGAAGCATTAGGCCAACTCTACGAGCGCAATATCCGGGATGAATTATATGTTTCGCTGCTCGGCAAAAGCATGACCTTCCACAGTTTGCAACCGGTGGGCGATACGATGGCGCGCGCCACCAATGACGTGCGCGAAATTAACTTTATGTTCAACCCCGGCCTGAATCTGGTGATTGGCTCGGCCAATTTCCTCGCCCTGCCCATTTTCGTTGGCCCCACCATCCACCCCGACCTGATCTGGACGCCGCTGATTTTCACCGTGGCGTACTTCATCGCCATGGGGCTGTACCTCAAGGAACTCGGGCCGATTACCGACGCGGTGCGCAAATCCTTTGGCACGCTCAATACCCGCCTGGCGGAAGCGCTGGATGGCATTGAAACCGTGAAAGGCCTCTCGCAGGAGCGCGAGGAAACCCGCCGCTTTGACGGCCACGCCCGCGACTTCCGGGATGCCTCGGTGGTGCAGGGCGATGTGGAAGCGCGCTTCCTGCCGCTGCTGCTGCTGGGGCTGGCGCAGGGCGCGGCCCTGCTGCATGCCCTGGCGCTGGTGCAGGCGGGCGAAATTACGCCCGGCGATGTGGTGGCTTACTTCGGGCTGGTGAGTTTGTTCGGCTTCCCGACCTTTGTGTCGCTGTTCGCCTATTCGCAGGTCTCGCTGGGGGTTGCTAGCGCCCGCCGGATACTGGAATTGATTACGCTCGAAACCGACCTCGACCAGAACTCGGGTGGGCATGCCCGCAAGATGAAAGGCGGGCTGGAGTTCCGCGGCGTGACCTTCCAGTATGCGGATAATGACCCGGCCCTGCAGGACATCAGTTTCAAGATTGAGCCCGGCCAGACAGTGGCGATTGTGGGCCAGACCGGGGCGGGCAAGACCAGCCTCGCAAAACTGGTGAACCGTACCTACGATGTGTCCAGCGGGCAGGTGCTGGTGGATGGCGTGGATGTGCGCGAGTGGGGGCTGGCGGCCCTGCGCCAGCAGGTCAGCATCATCGAGCAGGATATTTTCCTGTTCAGCCGCACGATTGCGGATAACATCGCCTTTGGCAAGCCGGGAGCGACGCGTGAAGAAGTGATTACGGCGGCGCAGGCGGCCCAGGCGCATGAATTCATTCAGGATTTTCAGGATGGCTATGATACGGTCATCGGCGAGCGCGGCGTCACGCTTTCGGGCGGGCAGCGGCAGCGGCTGGCGCTGGCGCGTGCCTTCCTGACCAACCCGCGCATTCTGGTGCTGGATGACTCCACCAGCGCGATTGACAGCGCCACCGAGGACCTCATCCAGCGGGCGATTTACTCGGCCGCCAGGGGCCGCACGACCCTCATCATCACCCACCGCCTGTCGCAAATCCGCTGGGCAGACCTGATTCTGGTGATGCGCCAGGGGCGGCTGGTGGCGGTGGGCACGCATGACGACCTGCTCAAGACCTCGGATGTGTACCGCCGGATTTTTACGGAATAGGAAAGCGGTAACTGGAAATGAGTAATTGGTAACGGGTAAGTTGTAAGAAGTGGTAACTGGAGATTGGGTTGTGGCAATAGCTATTTTGCAAGAAGGCAAATACATGTACCCTGTCACCCTGAGCGAAGCGAAGGGTCGCGAGTCGGGAGTGTTTTCCAGCGAGCCGGTCTGAAAGAAGGGCACTGGCCGCGATCCCTCGCTTGGCCGAGCGCTGCTCCGCAGCGTCGGCTTACTCGGGATGACAGGAATTGTGGTGAGAGTTGTTTGCAACAAAGTAACTAAACCAACCAGCAAAGTGAGCCGGTGAACTATGGGATTTTTCTCAAGCCTTGAAGTGGAAACCTACGACCGCCAGTACAGCGATAAAGACCTGCTGCGCCGGATGAGCAAATATTTTGGCCGCCACCGCCGCCGCCTGCTGGGCATTGTGGCCTTTCTGCTGCTGGTCACGCTGGCGAGCGCCTCGGTGCCGCTGCTGGTGAGCGCCGCCATGGACCAGGTGCAGGGCAGCATGGCGACCGACCTCATCTGGCTGCTGGGCGGTGCGGTGGTGATGGCCGGCATCCTGGTGTGGTTCGCCAACTGGATTCAACGCCGCATGATGGCGCGCGTGATTGGCGATGTGGTCATGGACATCCGCAGCGATGCCTTCCGGGCGGCCATGGGGCATGACCTCTCGTTCTACGATGAGCATTCCTCCGGGCGGATTGTGTCGCGCATCACCTCGGATACCCGCGAATTCGGGCAGGTGGTGGACCTGATTACCAACCTGTTCTCGCAGATTGCACAGGCGGTCATCCTCGGCGGGGTGCTGATGTTCCTCGAAGCGCGGCTGATGATTTATTTACTGATTTACCTGCCGCTGGTGTTCCTGATTGCGCTCGGTTTCCGTAACCTGGCGCGCAAGGTCACCCGCAAGGGCTTCCGGGCGATGGGCAACGTAAACGCCGCCATCAAGGAAACGGTGAGCGGGATTCTGGTGGCCAAGAACTTCCGTCAGGAGCAGGCGATTTTCAACGAGTTTGACGGCGCCAACCGGACTTCCTATGATGCCAATATCCAGCGCGGGCTGGTCATCAGCACGATTTTCCCGACCCTCAACGCGGTGGCCGGGGTGGGCTCGGCGATGATTGTGTATGTCGGTGGCAATGCCTCGGCCGCCGGGGTGATTACGGTGGGTGCGTGGTACCTGTTCCTGCAAAGTCTGGATGCGTTCTGGTTCCCGATGCTCAACCTTTCGGCGTTCTGGGCGCAGTTGCAGAGCGGTCTTTCGGCCGCCGAGCGCGCCTTTGCGCTGATTGACGCCGACCCCAAGGTGGTGCAGGTGGCCCATAACCCGGTGCCAAAACTCAAGGGTGAAGTGCGCTTTGAGAAGGTCGGCTTCCAGTACAACGAGCAGGAAGTGGTGCTGAAGGAGTTTGACCTGCACATCCGCCCCGGCGAGACGGTGGCGCTGGTGGGGCATACCGGGGCGGGCAAGTCTTCAATTGCCAAGCTGACCTCGCGCTTTTATGAGTTCCAGCACGGTCAGGTGTTAATTGACGGGCACGACATCCGCAGTTTTGATTTGCTCGAGTACCGCAAGCAACTGGGGATTGTGTCGCAGATTCCGTTTTTGTTTTCCGAGACGGTGATGCAGAACATCCGCTATGCCAACCCGAATGTAACCGAAGAGGAAGTGCTGGCGTTGGCGCGCCAGATTGGGGATGGCGAGTGGCTGGAGACCTTCCCGAATGGGCTGGCGACCGAGGTGGGCGAGCGCGGCGGGCGTTTGAGCATGGGCCAGCGCCAACTGGTGGTACTGCTGCGGGTGCTGGTGCAGAAGCCGGCCATCTTTATTCTGGATGAGGCCACCGCCAGCATTGACCCGTTTACCGAGTGGCAGATTCAGCAGGCCTTGAACCTGATTTTGAAGAATACGACCAGCATCCTGATTGCGCACCGCTTGAGCACTGTGCGGGCGGCCGACCGGATTATCGTGCTGCGGCAGGGGCAGATTATCGAAGAGGGCAACCACGACGGGCTGCTGGCGCAGGGCGGCCATTACGCTGACCTGTACAATA
>CAZEQN010000020.1:16175-18286 GCA_964514335.1 uncultured Anaerolineaceae bacterium | reverse complement strand
GGGCAAATTGTCCTCACCGATTTATGGCAAATACACCTACCCGAATCCGATTAACGGCGGGATGATGAAGGCTGGGGAGGTGCGACATTCGGGAAAATGGAATGTCATTGCGAGGAGGACGTAGTCCGACGAAGCAATCTCCCTCACGGCTGGCTGCAAAGCCGCGCCGCTAATTACGATACAATTCATCCGAATTTAAGCCGTACCAAGGAGCCCCCCTCTGATGAGCAACATGCGTGAAGAAGCCCTCGAATACCATCGCCTCAATGGCAAGCCCGGCAAAATCTCCATCCTCCCCACCAAACCCCTGGACACCCAGCGCGACCTCGGCCTGGCCTACTCCCCCGGCGTCGCCGAACCCGTCCTTGAAATCGCCCGCGACCCGGCCCTCGCCTTTGAATACACCTCGCGCGCCAACCTGATTGCGGTGGTCTCCAATGGCACCGCCATCCTCGGCCTCGGCAATCTCGGCGCCCTCGCCTCCAAGCCCGTCATGGAAGGCAAAGGCGTGCTCTTTAAAAAATTTGCCGATATTGACGTCTTCGATATCGAAGTCGACAGCCTCGACCCGGATGAAATCATCAATGTCGTGCGCGCCATCGCCCCCACCTTCGGCGGCATCAACCTCGAAGACATCAAAGCCCCCGAATGCTTCTACATCGAAACCAAACTCAAGGAAATGCTGGACATCCCCGTCTTTCATGACGACCAGCACGGCACCGCCATCATCTCCGGCGCCGGCCTGCTCAACGCCGTGGAAATCACCGGCAAAGACATCCGCAAAATCAAAATCGCCGTGTCCGGCGCCGGCGCCTCGGCCATCTCATGCGCCAAAATGGCCGCCAAACTCGGCGTAAAACCCGAAAACATCCTGCTGGTCGATAGCAAGGGCGTGGTCTATCAGGGCCGCACCGAAGGCATGAACGAATACAAGCAGGAAATGGCCGTCGAAACTGATGCCCGCACCCTGGCCGATGCCGTCCGCGATGCAGATGTCTTCTATGGTCTTTCAGTGGCCGACATGCTCAAACCCGAAATGGTCAAAACCATGGCCAAGGACCCCATCATTTTCGCCATGGCCAACCCAGACCCCGAGATTAAATACGAACTCGCCAAAGAAGTCCGCCCCGACTCCATCGTCGCCACCGGCCGGTCAGACTACCCCAACCAGGTCAATAACGTCCTCGGCTTCCCCTTCATCTTCCGCGGCGCGCTGGATGTTCACGCCCGCGCCATCAACGACGAAATGAAACTCGCCGCCGCCTATGCCCTCGCGGCCCTCACCAAGGAAGATGTGCCCGACAGTGTGCTGCGCGCCTATGGCGAAACCAGCATCAAGTTCGGCCGCGACTACATCATCCCCAAACCGCTTGACCCGCGCGTCCTGCTCTGGGAAGCCCCGGCCGTGGCTGAAGCCGCCATGAAAACCGGCGTGGCCCGCAAGCAAATTGACCTCGACGAATACAAACAGCAACTCGCCTTTCGCCAGGGCAAGGGCCAGCAGGTGCGCCATTTCATTCTCAACCAGGCCAAGGCGGTCAAGAAGCAGGAACGCCTTGTATTCGCCGAAGGCGAAGAACCCAAAATCATCCGCGCCGCCGCCCAGATTCTGGACGAAGGCATCGGTCACCCCATCCTGGTTGGCCGCCCGGCCGTCATCGCCCAGCGCGTCGAAGAACTCGGCCTGGACTATCAGCCGGATGTGGTCGACCACCAGAACTTTGACCGCATCGAAGAATACATCGAAGCCCTTTACACCCTGCGCCAGCGCAAGGGCGTCAGCCGCCGCCAGGCCCAGAAAAACCTGCGCGACCGCAACGTCTTTGCCGCCCTCATGGTCAAACAGGGCGATGCGGATGCCTTCATCTCCGGCCTGACCTTCGAGTACCCCGAAGTCATCCGCCCGGCGCTGGAAATCCACCACACCAGCCCGGAGGCCCGCATTGCCGCTGGCGTGTACATCATGATTGTCGATGAAAAGGTCTACCTCTTCACCGACGCCACCGTCAACATCAACCCCACCAGCGAAGACCTCGCCGAAATCGCCATCCTCGCCGCCGACTTCGCCAAAAAACTCGGCCTGGAACCGCGCGTCGCCATGCTTTCCTTCT
>CAZEQN010000020.1:0-16165 GCA_964514335.1 uncultured Anaerolineaceae bacterium | reverse complement strand
TCTAACTTCGGTTCCGTGCCACACCCGCTTTCCAACAAGGTCCGCAAGGCCACTGCCCTCGTGCATGAGCGCCGCCCCGACCTGGCCGTGGATGGTGAAATGCAGGCCGATACCGCCGTAGTGGCTGACATCATCGAAAAGCGCTACCCCTTCAGCAGCGTGCAGGATGCCAACGTCCTCGTCTTCCCCAGCCTGGAAGCCGCCAACATCGCCTACAAACTGGTAGACCGCCTCGGCGGCCCCAACACCCAGACCATCGGCCCCATCCTGCTCGGCGTGGGCGCGCCGGTGCATGTCCTCCAGCTCGGCGATGAAGTCCGCGACATCGTCAACATGGCCGCCGTGGCCGTCATGGATGCGGGCAGCCGGGCGAATGCTGGCGTTCGAGCCAAAAAGAAAAAATAACCCGGTTCATAGTCACAAACAAACGGCCTGCGTAGTTGGCAGGCCGTTTGCTATTCTTCTTCCGCTTCCCGCCGCAAGCGTTCTTTCAAATCAGGGGGCAGTTCATTCCACGGCAGGCCCAGCAAGGCTCCCGCCAGACCCCACAGCAGGTTCAGGCTGGCGCGCGGCTGCTGCGCCCGCACCCGCCGGTAGGCCTCCACCGCCCCCAGTTCCTCCAATTCCGCCCGGCTGTGAATGCCAGCCTGCCGCAGCCATTCCATACTGCGTGGGCCGAGATTTGGTAAATCATCCATTGTTGCCATTCTCTTATCTTGAGTATAGCCCAACAAAAAAGGCCGGCGCAATTTGCGCCGGCCTTTCGGTTTGCTGCACTGACTTAATCGTCGTCGTTATCTTTGTCCGGTTTGCCGCCGCCCGGCTTGTCATCCTTATCGCCGCCGCCCGCCCACGGGGGTGGGCCGCCAGCGTGGTCCGGCGGGCCGCCGCCCGGCTTGTCATCTTCGCCATCTTCGCTGGCTTCGCCATCATCATTGTGGCGGTCGCGGCCGGTCAGGCCCAACCCCTGCCAGATTTGGCCCCAGCCCTCGCCCTCGGCCCGCGCCGCCAGCAGGCTCTCGGCATCAATTCCCTGCGATTGGGCGGTCATCAGCGCCAGCATGATCTGGCCAAAGCCCATGCCGCCGCAGAAGTAGCTCATCACCCATTCTACGGTTACTTCATAGGAGGCCGCCAGGCGGGTGGCCATCGGGTGGGCGCTGGCTGCGCTGCCGTTGCAATAGAACCCAAGGGCCGGGTCGTCACTTTCCTCGCCGTCCTCAGTTTCTTCACCATCTTCGGCATCTTCACCGGTCTCATTTTCAATTTCTTCGGCCAGCACGCTGCCATCGTCCTGCACTTCGCCATTCACCCGCACGGTATCGCCCAGCAGGGTGGTGGTAAAGTCAAAGTCCTCTGGCACGGTCACCACCAGGCTGGTACCGTCTTCCAGTTCCAGCGTTAGGGTTCCGGCTTCTTCATCTATGGCCGTCACCGTGCCTTCAAAGATTTCGCCCAGCGCCGGGGCGGCTGCCGCCGGGGCCAGGCTGCCCAGCATCAGGGCGGTCGCCATCAGCAATGCAAACAAGGGTTTCAGTTTCATTTTGTTACTCCTTCAATCCAATTCAGTCGGCCAAAGTATTTCCAACTGTACCCATAATAACGAGATTGCACGGGCGCTGTTACTTAATTTTAGGTAGTTTTACTCCCGGCGGTACCTATGTCCTACCGGAATGGGTTAATATAGGCTGTATCGTGCGATAACCGAGGAGGACAGCGTGCAGCCTATGAAAATCGTCATTCCGGGCGGTACCGGGCAGGTCGGTAACCTGCTCGCTCATCATTTCCATTCCAGCGGGCATGCAGTCGTCGTTCTGGCCCGCACCCCGCAGCCCGCCCCCTGGCGCGTGGTTGCCTGGGATGCAAACACTCTCGGTGACTGGAGCGCCGAGCTGGACGCGGCCGATGTCGTTATCAACCTCGCCGGCCGCAACGTGAACTGCCGCTACACCCCGGAAAACCGCCGTGCCATTATGGACTCGCGCGTCAATTCCACCACCGTCCTCGGCGCGGCCATCGCCACTGCCGCCCGGCCGCCGCGCCTGTGGTTGCAGGCCAGCACCGCCACCATCTACTCTCACCGCCACGATGCCCCCAACGATGACATTGACGGCCAGATTGGCGGCCAGGAACCCGATGCGCCCGCCAAGTGGCGCTTCAGCATTGAGGTCGCCCAGGCCTGGGAGCGCGCCCAGGCCGCTGCCCCAACGCCTCACACCCGCAAAGTCGCCATGCGCTCGGCCCTCATTCTCAGCCCGGATCGCGGCGGCATCTTTGACACCCTGCTCACCCTCGTGCGACTGGGGGCGGGCGGGCCGGTGGCGGGCGGCCGCATGTACATCTCCTGGCTGCATGCCGCCGACTTCATCCGCTCCGTAGAATGGCTGATAGAACGTGAAGAATTCACCGGGCCGGTTAATCTCGCCGCTCCCCAGCCCTTGCCCCAGGCCGAGTTCATGCGCATCCTGCGCCGCGCCTACGGCCTGCCCATCGGCGTGCCCGCCGCCGCCTGGATGACCGAAATCGCCGCGTTCTTCATGCAAACCGAAACCGAATTGATTCTCAAGAGCCGCCGGGTTGTCCCCCGCCGCCTGCTCGAGTCCGGCTTCCAGTTTGAATACCCCGAATGGGAAGCCGCCGCCCGCGACCTCTGTACACACTGGCGTGCGACAAATAATAAATAAGCGTCAAGCCCGCGAACTCAAAACTCACCCACCAGGAGACCCGACATGAAAAAACCCTTCATCAGTCTGCGCTGGAAAATTATGCTCCCTCTGCTGGCCGTTTTTGGCCTTGCCATCATCATTGTCGCCCTGCTCCTGGGCACATTCCTCAACGACCTGGCCTACGAATCGCTCGCCTCGGAAGTGGATGCCATTGCCTGGGAGACCCGTGGCTGCCTGGATCCCGCCGAACTGGATCAGGTGCGCCAGACCCCCGGCCGCGGCGCGCCCGCGTCCACCGCCTGCCTTGAAGAAGTCATGGACCGCCACGAGCGCGCTGTCCTCATTTCTTACTTCCTCAATGACAACGACCAGCTTCAAATCGGCCTCAACCCCTACTCCCCCGGCGAAGGCATCAACCCCGGCGATATCCTCACTCATGAAAACATGGCTGCCTACTTTGGCGAATTTGAAGACGACGGCCCCTATATAGAAGAAATCATGCGCCTTGGCCTGACGGAACCCGCCTATGAATATGACTACTTCACCTATGAAGATGACGAGGTCAGCGAAATTTTCTTCATTGGCTATGAGCCCATCGCCAGCCGTAGCGGTCTCATCATCTTCGTCTATGCCGGCGACCTTGTCACCCGGATTGATGACTTCCAATACTTGCTCTTCTTCAGCCTGCTGGCCGGACTGGTGCTGCTGGCGATTTTCCTCTTCATCTTCACCGGCCGCATCACCGCTTCCATCCGTAAACTGGAGCGCGTTTCCGAGGGCATCGCCTCCGGTGAGTACGACCAGACCGACCTCCCCAAAGCCGGCCTCTTTGACGATGAGGTCATGGAAATGACCCGCCTGATAGATGACATGGCGAAAAAGGTCTATGGCCGCGAACTCAAACTGGTGGAGCAGGTAACCGAACTCAAAATCTTTATTGACCAGGACCGCCGCAAGGAAGAGCTGGATAAAGTCATCTCCTCCGACTTCTTCCAGGAATTGCAGGCCAAGAAACGCAAGATGAAGGATTCCGCCATGGCCGAGCAGGTGGAACTTCTCGCCTCCGTACCGTCCTGACGACTGTCTGATAGCATCCAACCAAAGCGCGGGCCGGAAACTCCGGCCCGCGCTTTCCCGTTTAAAGTCAGACTATGTTACGCCGCGCTCAATGCCGCGTGGGCCTGTGCCAGCCGGGCGTAGGCGTCTTCGGCTACTGCCGCCAGTTCAGCATTGCTCCCCAGGTCGGGGTGGGCGGCCATCATCGCCCGCGGGTTGAGGAAATTCACCCGCGCCCCGGCTTCCGTTTCTTCCACCGTCACATTACAGGGCAGCATCAGCCCCACCAGCGGCTCGGCGGTCAGCGCCCGGTGGGCCAGCGGCGGGTTGCACGCCCCCAGAATCACATACCGCCGGAATTCCACCCCGATTTTTTCTTTCAGTGTGCTGTCTACATCAATGCGAGTCAAAACCCCAAAGCCCTGCTCTTTTAGGGCGGCGCTCACGCTTTCAATGGCTTCAGCATAGGGTTGTTTCAGTGTCAGGCTCAATGCCAGCGGCTGGCTCATCGGTTGGTCTCCTGTGGTTGGGTGTCTTGGAAAGCAGAGCCTGCGGTTCAGGCTTTCAGTTTCTCCGTGTACAGCTTGCGGAACTTCGCCACCTTGGGCGCCACCACCGCCATGCAATACCCCTGAAACGGGTTACGCTTGAAATAATTCTGGTGGTACTCCTCCGCCGGGTAGAACACATCCAGCGCCGTCACTTCCGTCACAACCGGGTTCGGCCACAACCCCTCGGCCGTAATTGCCGCAATCTTCTCTTCCGCCAGCCGCTTCTGTTCGTCATCCTGAAAATATATCGCCGAGCGGTATTGCGGCCCTACATCATTGCCCTGCCTGTTCAGCGTCGTCGGGTCATGGATTGTAAAGAACACATCCAGCAGGTCGCCGAAACTGACCATGTCTGCATCAAAATCAATCTGCACCACTTCGGCGTGGCCGGTCTGCTTGCCGCACACCTGCTCATAGGTCGGGTTCACCACATGCCCGCCGGTATAGCCGCTCACTACTTTTTGCACGCCCTTCAATTCCTGATAGACCGCTTCCAGGCACCAGAAGCAGCCCCCGGCCAGCGTTGCAGTTTGGATATTCGCCATCGGATACTCCATTCTTAATTTGTATGGATTTGAATTGTACACCTGCCTTGATTGGTCGCTGGATAGTATAGAATGTTACAAAGATGGATTCGATAAACAACCAGACATTGGGCTTTAGCCCACTGCCGCCCACCCGGAACGCGAATTCTTCGAATGGCCCAGAGATGGATTCACTGAACTTCTACCAGCAGGTCTACGCTCTGGTGCGTTGCATCCCCGCCGGGCAGGTGACGCATTATGGCGCGCTCGCCCGCATGCTGGCCAACCCGCGTGCCGCCCGTGCCGTGGGCTATGCCCTGCGCGCCCTGCCCGATACGCCAGAGTTTGCCGATGTCCCCTGGCAGCGCGTCATCCATGCCACCGGCGAGGTGCGTGCCGGCGCCAGCGGCCAGACCCGGGCGCGCCAGGCCGCCCTGCTGCGCGCCGAGGGTGTGCGCATCAGCCGCGACTACTTCGTCGAGATGCCCCGTTACCAGTGGGAAGGCCTGCTGCCGCATGAGGTTGCCGCCGTGTTGCGCGCCGCCCGCGACGGCTTATAATGAAGAGACCGTACCCCAAGGAGTAGTTGTATGCGCTCACCTGCCCTGTACCCGCTCGACCAACTCGCGGCCGCCGAAGCCACTTTTGCCGCTGGCTCCCCCGCTTATGCCAGTACCGCCAGTCTGGATGGCCTGCGCGCCCGCGACTACGCCCGCCTGGATGCGGGCGGCCATGTGTATCTGGATTACACCGGCGGCAGCCTCTACGCCCAGAGCCAGTTGGATGCCCACCTTAAACTGCTCTCTGAAAACGTCTTCGGCAACCCCCATTCCGATAACCCCACCAGCCAGCACATGACCGAACTGGTCGAGGCCGCCCGCGCCTATGTCCTGCGCTATTTCAACGCCGACCCCGCCGAGTACGCCTGCATCTTCACCCAGAATGCCACCGGCGCGCTCAAGCTGGTGGGCGAGGCCTACCCCTTTGAGGCGGGCAGCCGCTACCTCCCGCTCTACGATAATCACAATTCCGTCAATGGCATCCGTGAATACGCCCACCGCGCCGGCGCCGAAGTCACCTACGTGCCCGTCCTCCCGCCCGACCTGCGCCTGGATGTAGCCCGTCTCGAAACTGAACTCGCTACCCGCGACGCTTCCAAAAACAACCTCTTTGCTTTCCCGGCCCAATCCAACTTCTCCGGCGTCCAGCATGACCTCGGCTGGATTGCTCGCGCCCAGGCCAACGGCTGGGATGTCCTGCTGGATGCCGCCGCCTTCGTGCCCACCAACCGCCTGGATTTAGCCGCCGTCCAGCCGGACTTCATCAGCCTCTCGTTCTACAAAATGTTCGGCTACCCCACCGGCATCGGCGCCCTGCTGGCCAAACGCGCCTCGCTCGCTAAACTGCGCCGCCCCTGGTACGGCGGCGGTACGCTCGTCTATTCAACCGTTCAGGGCGAGTACTATTACCTCGCCCCCGGCGAAACCGGTTTTGAAGATGGCACCGTCAACTACCTCTCCATCCCCGCCGTTGAAATCGGCTTGCGCCATCTCGAGTCGATTGGTATCGAGACCATTCACACCCGCGTCGAAGCCCTCACCGGCTGGCTGCTGGCCCAGATGACCGCCCTCAAACACAGCAATGGCGCGCCGGTTGTCAAAATCTACGGCCCCACCACCACCGAAGCCCGCGGCGGCACCGTCCAGTTCAACCTCTTTGGCCCCAATGGCACCATGATGGATGGCTACACCATCGAAAAGATGGCCAACAAACTCCACACCAGCGTCCGCACCGGCTGTCACTGCAACCCGGGGGCCCGCGAAATGGCCCTCGGCATCCATGAGGAAGACCTCGCCCCGTTGTTCAAAGACAAAGACCGCATGACCTATCAGGATTTTCTGGTAGTGGTGGATGGCAAAAAGACCGGCGCCCTGCGCGTCTCCTTTGGCATCGCCAGCAACTTCGCCGATGCCTATAAGTTCATGCACTTTGCCGAAGCCTTCGTGGACCAGTCCGCCGAAGCCGTCAGCCAGTTCAAAGTCGACCTCGAAATCGTCCAGCATCCGTGACAAATAACATTTATATGTCGATCCGCGAGACAAAGAGGGGTTTCATGACTAATTCAAGTAACAAGATTTGGGACGCCTTTTTAATAGCTACTACTTTAATTGGATTTGTTGCTGATATTTTAGCTTTGTTAGCCCTAGTCTCAGTCAATGAGTCGCTTGAAATCCCGCTTCTGAAAATCTCTTTCAATCCCGTTCTATTGCTTACGCTCTGGACGGCAGGATTAGTAACCTATCTTGGATTCCTACAGAGGTACTGGGTCTCATTGAGCCGAAAATTATCAAACAGACCAAACCCGACTTTTGCAGGATTTCTCGCCCACGACCTGTTTGATTTCTCGAAATTCCGATACCCTTTTCATATTGTTCCCCTCGTATTTTTCGTAGGCCTTTTCTTGGAGATCATTCGAAGATTTGACTTTGAAAGTGCATTATTGATTTGTGGGTGCCTATTTCTTCCAATTGGAGCAATATTCATACTCATAATTGCTTGGGAATTACATAAATATAAAACAGAAGCCTTTGAAGAAAATTTCTCGGCCTGGGAGTCACGCATTCGGAAAGCTTTGAATGAAAATAAATACAGCTCATCAATTGAATTGGAAGATCTTTACAGTGAAGAATCTGGGTTTACGAAGAAGGCTTTAAGGAAGTTCTTCGGAAATTTTGAAAATGAATTGGACTTGGTCATGTTGAATAGGTCGCTTTCTTATGTCAAAATTTTGAGTTCGGGGTATCCAGTGGAGAAAGTTGAGGTTTTTATTGTAATTTGCTCAAGAATTAATGGCAAGAATGAGGAGTGGTTAACCGAGATTGAGCACCGCGCTAGGGCAATAAAACAGAGGCAATGAAGTTCATAAGCGGATTATACTCATGAGCGACCGCATCCCTACCCCGCGGGCGGCGCGCGGCAGCCACTACGCCGAGGACGGCCACAGCGGCGCAGACTGCGCCCCGCTGCACATCGTCACCGGCGGGCAGGGCGCCAGCGGGCTGGGCATGGTGCACGCCGTTCTTAAGCAATTCCCAAACCAGAACATCCCGGTTGAAATCCATAACTTCGTCACGACCCCCGAGCAGGTAGAAGATATCCTCGCCCAGGCCGCCGCCGAAGGTGGGGCGGTGGTGCACACCCTCGTCGTCACTGACCTGCGTCGCCACCTCATTGCCCGCGCCGCCGCCCTCAACGTCCCCGCCATTGACCTGCTCGGCCCGTTGCAGGAACATCTGGCCGCCGCTCTCGGTGTGCCCGCCCTGGAAGAACCCGGCCGCTACCACCGCCTGCACAAGGAGTTTTTTGAGCGCGTCGAAGCCATTGAATACACCCTCACTCATGACGATGGCAAGAACCCCCCCGGCTGGCTGGAAGCCGATATCCTCCTGCTCGGCGCCTCCCGCACCAGCAAAACCCCGCTGGCCTACTACCTCGCCGACCACGGCTGGAAGGTCGCCAATTACCCGGTCATCCTCGGCCTTGACCCGCCCGAAATCCTCTGGCAACTGGACCGCAAGCGCGTCTTCTGTTTGGATATAGACCCTGAACTCTCGCTCAAGTATCGCCAGCAGCGCCAGCGCACCCTCGGCGTGGAAGCCCTCGGACCGGACTACACCAATCTGCTCAAGATCATCGAAGAACTGGAATACGCCCGCGCCCTGTGCAAGCGCGGCAGGTTCAGCCGCCTGGAAGTGACCGACATCCCGGTCGAAGGCTCGGCGGGCGAAATCGAGCGCAAAATGGAAGCGCGCCTCGGCGAAACCCGCCGCCTGGCAGGCGGCTGACCCTGCCCACCGGCATGGATATTTACGACCCGGCTTTTGTTGAGCGCCTGTTTGATGACATGGCTCAAACCTATGAGCGCGTCAATACCATTTCTTCTTTCGGCTTCTCCGTTCGCTGGCGCAAACAATTCATTCACAAACTGAACTTCAAACCCGAAACAGTCCTCTGCGACCTGATGACCGGCATGGGCGAGTGCTGGCCCGCCCTCGCACACGTTTTGCCGCATAAATCCCTTGTCATCGGCCTGGACAACTCCGAAGGCATGCTGCAACACGCCCGGCGCAATCAATCAAAATTCCCCCAACTACAATTTGATTTGCGCAAGGAGAATGTCCTCCAGAGCAGTCTGGCAACCGCCAGCGTGGATTGCATCGTGATTGGCTTTGGCCTCAAGACCTTTAATGCCAGCCAGGTGGAGCAATTGGCCGCCGAAATGCGCCGCATCCTCAAGCCCGGCGGCGAGTTCTCCCTGATTGAAGTCTCCGTTCCGCCCGCGCCGCTCTTGCGCATCCTGTATCTTTTCTATTTGAAGCGCGTCATCCCATTAATTGGCTCGTTGTTTCTCGGCAATCCGGAAACCTACCGCATGCTCGGCATCTACACCGAGCAATTCGGCGACTGCACCGCAATCGCCCGCCAATTGCAGCAACAGGGTTTTGCTGTCCAGTCACACAGCTACTTTTTCGGTTGCGCTACCGGTGTCAGCGGGAGGCTCGCATGAATCAACCATCCTCAAAATTCCTCGCCCTGCTGCGCGGCATCAATGTTGGCGGCAACAAGAAAGTCCCCATGGCCCAACTGAAAACCGTCTTTCAGGACCTCGGCTATACCGATGTAAGCACCTACATTCAGACTGGCAACGTCTGGTTCCGCGCCCCGCAGGCTGAAGCTGCCACCCTTGAAGCCGCTCTGGCTGCCGCCTTCGGTTTCCCCATCCCGACCCTGGTTTTCCCCCAGCCCGAATTCTCCGCCATCGCCACCGGTAACCCCTTTGCCCGTGAGCCCGGCCTCGACCCCGCTCACCTGCATGTCACCTTCCTCTCCCAGCCGCCGCCCGCCGCCGCATTGCAGGCCCTTGCCGCCGTCCCCGCTGGCCGCGAGCGTTTCTCTCTGGCCGGCCGCGCCCTCTACCTGCACTTCCCGGATGGCTACGGCCGCGCCAAACTGGAAAACAATTTCCTCGGCCGCACGCTTGGCCTAACCACCACCACCCGCAACTGGAAGACCGTCAGCGCCCTGCACGCTCTGGCCTGACCCATGGAGGGTTTTGCATGCAAATCCTGAATGTTGGTATCCAGCAGGCTAAAGATATTGACGCATTTGGCAGCCGCGGCTTTCTCCTGCGCCATGTTGGCCTCACGACGGGCGCCACCCGCGCCAGCCTCGCCTATCTCCAGCCCGGCGGCTGCATCGCCCGCCACCCGGCCAGCGGCCAGCAACTCCTCGTCGCCTTAAGCGGCGCCGCCGAAGTCAGCGGCGCTGACGGCCAGTTTGCGCCGCTGGCGGTCGGGCAGGCCGCCCTCTGGCAACCCGGCGAGGAGCACGAAACCCGCACCGCCAGCGGCCTCACCGCCCTGATACTGGATGGCGAATTCGACCTTCACCCCGGCTCACCGCCCCCACCAGAATAGCAATTTCCTTGGACCTATCACAGACAATTCGGCCATGCGTCTTGTCATTCCGAGCGCAGCGAGGAATCCCGTTCATCATCATTCGTACAGACCGGCTTGCCGGAAAACAATACCGATCTTTTTTCTCATAGACAAAAAAGGTTCCCGCGCAAGTCCGCGGGAACCTTTTCATTTGGATGATTCTGAATTACTCGTACCGCAACGCCGCCACCACATCCATCCGGGCCGCCTGCCGGGCCGGAATCAGCCCCGCCAGCGCACCGAACAGCAGGCCGGTTGCCAACCCGGCAATCAGCCCTGCCAGCGGGAAGGAATACTCCAGTGGGAAGAAGGCCTCCATCGCCACCACCCACGAGTAGCCCAGATACAAGCCGCTAAGCAGCCCCATCCCCGTTCCGATACCCGCCAGCAGCAACGCTTCGGCCGTGACCATCCGCTTCACCTGCCGCTGGGTCGCCCCCACTGCCCGCAACATCCCGATTTCGCGCGTCCGCTCAATCACGCTGATGGCCAGCGTATTCAGCATCGCAATCAGTGAAGGCACCGCCAGAAACGCCAGCAGGAAGTACATCGCGCTCCACGCCGTTTGAAACAGCGCCAGCATCTGGTCCAGGTAGGCATACCCGGCAATCGTATTGAATTGCGGGTAAGCCTGCATCACTTCCCGAATCTGCGGGTCAAGCGCTTCCGGGTCCACGCCCTCCTCCAGATTCAATTGGATGAGCACATCTTCTGCCCGGCCAAAATCCGCCGCCATATTGGCCTGCGAGATGAAAGCCGTCGTGACCTTGGCATTCAGGAAGTCGGCCGCCACCGCCACAATCGTGTAGCTTTGCACGCCGTCCGGCGTCGCCAGTTCCAGCGTATCGCCCAGTTTGGCGCCTGTCGCCAGGATGAAGGCCCCATTCACAATCATCGCCCGGCTCCGCCCCAGCTCGCCGTAGGCGCTTTCATCGCCCTCCTGAAAACCCAGCCCGCTCACCTGCGGGAAGAGGATCGGGTCAATGCCCAGTAGGGAAATCGCGATGCCATCGGTGGCGCTGGCCGCAAAGCGGGTCGAGGCCACCGGCCCCACCCCCTCAATCGCCGCCAGTTCTTCCACCAGGCCTTCGCTGGCGCCCACATTATTGGCCCACAGGCCAATTGAGGGCGGCACCATCAGGTAGTCGCTGCCCAGATTCGAGCGCAACATGGTAAACACCGTGCCGGACATACTGCTCAACACCGCCCCCACGCCCACCAGCACCGCCAGACCAATCATCGCCGCGCTGGCGGTGGTGGCTACCCGCGCCGGCTGGCGCAGCATGTTGCCGCGCGCCACTTCGCCGGTGCCTTCCCGGGCATACAGCCGCCCCAGCAGTACCCCGAACATATCCGTGATCGGCCGCACCAGCGCCGGGGCCAGGAACGTCAGGCCGACGAGAAACACAAACCCGCCCGCCGCAATCATGGCTTCCTGCCCGAAGAACAGCATCGCCACCGAGAGCGCCACCAGCGCCACCCCCACCCAGAAGCCGCGGCCGCGGTTGGTTTCAAAGCTGGCCGCCGCCGCCGTTGGGCGCAGCGCTTCCAGCGGGCTGATGCGGCTGGCCCGCAGCGCCGGCAGGATGCCCGCCACCACCGTGACGCCAATCCCGAGGAAGATGCTCAACAGCACGATCCCGGGTTCGATGACCGGGTCTTCCAGCCGGATGTTGATGAACGCGCTGATCGGCGCCGCCGCCACCTTCAGCATTCCGACTCCAAAAACATAGCCCAGCGCCAGACCAGCCACCGTGCCCAGCACGCCCTGAATCAGGCCTTCGGCCAGGAACATCCCCAGGATGGTACGGCGCGAGGCGCCCACCGCCCGCAGCATGCCAATGTCATGCTGGCGTTCCATCAGCACCGTCCGGAAGGTGTTATGGATGATGAAGCCGCCCATAAACAAGGCCATGATGCCAAACATGCTCAAAATCGCCTGGCCCATTTCCAGCGCCGCAAACACATCCGCCCCGCTGGTCAGCGCTCCCACCTGATAGTTCTCGCCGACCGCATTCTGGATTTCAACCGCCAGCGCGTCGCGGGTTTCCTGGTCGGCGGCATCCACCGCCACGTTCAGGTCAATCGTCGTGATGCGCCCCGGCTGCCCGGCCATGCGTTGCGCTTCCGGTAGCGTGACCAGCACTTCTTCATTCCCCGGCAGGGTGCGCGCCGGCAGCACGCCCACCACCGTCAGCGGGGTCAGGCCGTCCACCGTTGGCAGCCAGAACGTATCGCCCAGCCGCACTTGCAGCGCGTCCGCCAGCGATTGGCTGATGACCGTCCGGCCCAGGTCGCCGGCCTCCAGAAAACGCCCGCCCATCAGCGGGAAGGCCCGCAGGGTTTGCACCGCCTCCGGGTCCACGCCTACCAGTTGGACCGCCGTCACCCGGTCCAGCGTGGCCTGGTCCTCGTCAAAGAAGTCCATCGGCAGGTTGAACGTCCGCACATAGGCCGGAGCCAGGGCCGAGATTTCCACAATGCCCTCCAGCCGCGCGGCCACCGCCGGGTCAAACGCTTCGCCCGAAACGCTGGTCACCGAGAAATCCACCACCCCCGCTGCGGCTTTCATATTGGCTTCCAGCGCTTGCAGCATGCTGGGCATGATGATGTTCATCCCGAACAGAATCACCACCCCAAACACAATCGCCAGTGTGGTCAAAAAGGTTCGTAGCTTGCGGCCCGCCAGGTAGCGGGCAGCCAGAGTGAGTTGCAGGTTCATGAGATTAGCCTTTCTCTCTAGCCGCTGGCCTAGTTCGCCAGCTTGGTCATGCGCTCGGCGACCATCTCGGCGTTCTTGCCGTTCTTCTGTTCCAGTACCGTCTCGTCAATCACCTTGCCATCCTTCAGGAAGATGATGCGGTCGGCATAGGCCGCGATGCGCGGGTCGTGCGTCACCATCACCACCGTGCGTCCATACTTCTGACCCACATCCCGCAGCAAGCCGGCGATTTCATCGCCCGAGCGGGTGTCCAGGTTGCCGGTCGGTTCATCCGCCAGCACCAGTTTCGGCTCGGAGACCAGCGCCCGCGCTACCGCGACGCGCTGCTGCTGCCCGCCAGAGAGCTGGTCCGGCCGGTTCGCCAGCCGCTCGGCCAGCCCAAAGCGCGTCAGCCACTCGGTCGCCTTCGCCTTGGCTTCATCGGCTTTTACGCCATCCAGCATCACTGGCAGGGCCGCGTTTTCCACCGCGCTCAACACCGGCAGCAGGTTGAAAAACTGGAAGACAAAGCCCATTTCGCGGCGGCGCAGTTCGGTCAGGGCGTCGTCGGTCATTTCGGCCACATCCTGCCCGTTGATGATGACTTTGCCGCTGGTGGGGTGGTCCAGGCCGCCCAGCAGGTGCAGCAGCGTGCTTTTGCCGCAGCCGCTCGGGCCCATCACCGCTACAAACTCACCTTCGCCGGCATGGATGTTGATGCCATCCAGCGCCGTAATGGCGGTGTCGCCTTTGCCGTAAATCTTGGTCAGGGTTTTGGTTTCAAGAATGTTCATTGTCGTTCTCCTTTGAGGATAGGGTCTAAATTTTGGTCAGTTCAGCGCTTACCGCCCACAGCCGTTCCCAGGTCTGCGGGTTATAGGCGTTCTTATAGGTCTTTACCGGCCGGTTCTTCTCATTGAAAATCTGGCCGCTGACATCCTTCAGGCCAGGCTCGGTCGCCAGCCAGAAATAGGTCGCTGCCATCGTCTCGGTCGTCAGCGAAAACTTGCGCTTCACCGAGTACATTTTGCGCATCCAGGCTGGCAGGTGCGCAATCCGTTCATCCGGGATCGCCACATTGCCAACCCACACGCAGTTGGCGGTCACGCCCGTGCCGGCCAGCCGCCGCGCCAGCTCAAAGGTGTACATCACCTGTGCCAGTTTGGCGTGGTAGTAGGCGTGTTGGGCGCTAAACTTGCGCTCGCCGTTCAGGTTATCGAACTCGATATCCAGAAACGGGTAGGTCATCAGCCCGGCCGAGGCCACCGTAATGACCCGGCTCGGTGCGCTGGCTTTCAGCGTCTCCAGCAGCAGCTGCGTGAGCAGGAACGGCCCCAGATGGTCGGTGGCGAAAATCGTCTCCACCCCATCCACGGTCAATTCTGGCTTTTTGAGCGTCAGGTCAAAGTTGGCGGCGTTGTGGATTACAGCCTGCAGCGTTTTATGCCGGGCGGCAAACTCGCCCGCAAACGCCCGGATGCTGGCCTGTGAACTCATGTCCACCAGCATCAGCTCGGCCGTGCCGGGGCCGCCCGCCGCTTGCACGTCCGCCAGTGCCTGCTGCCCGCGTTCGGCATTGCGGCAGGCCATTACCACGTGGGCGCCCTGTTGCACCAGTTGCAGGCTGGCTGCTTTGCCAATCCCGGAATTTGCGCCGGTAATCAAAACGATCTTGCCTTGGGTTGAATTAGTCATTGGTTCTCTTTCTGCCTCCCGCCGGGGAGGGGTCTGGGGCCTTGTCCGAGCTCCCTGGTAGACTTGAAATCAAGGCTCGGACAATGCTTAAAGTGTTCCGTCCACAACTACCTTAGCCAATAGTTTCCTGTTGGAGGGAACACTAGTGGGGTTTCTTCGGGCGGCCGCGTTTGCGCAGTTCCGGTTCCGGCCGCGGCTGGCCTTTTACTTCTTCCAGCCGCGCTTCAGTAATGTCCAGCCAGCGCAGGTCGGCTTCCAGATGCATGATGGCTTTGTCCAGCAGTAAAATCTGGGCCATCTCGCGGCGCGGGTCGTACTGGTCGCGCTGGGTGGTGGCGGCGTGCAGTTCCTGGTACAGGGCCGCCCGCTGGGTTTGCAGCAACCGGCCGGGGTCGGCCTCGCCGCTGCTTAGCGCCACCATCAGCTTGACGAAGAACTCGTCCCGCTGGTGTTCCTGGGGCACGCCGCTGGCGAACCACTCGTGCAGCGCCGCCAGCCCTTCGGGGGTGATGCCATACACATTCTTTTCGGCATCCCCGTCGGGCTGCTGCTGCACCAGCCCGGCTTCTTCCAGTCGGTTCAGCGTCGAGTACACCTGGGCCGGTTTCAATGCCCAGTTGCGGTCGCCGCCCACCACCGCCTCAAAGGCGGTATACAGCTCATAGCCGTGGCGCGGTCGCTGCGCCAGCAGGCCGAGGATGGCATGCCGAACAGACATGGCTAGCCGCGTACCTCGGGCCGGTGGGTTTTATTGGATCGTTGAATGTTCGCTCTCCTTGGCGGCGTTAGGCGAACCGGAGTCCCGGCGGCCAAAAATCACCCAACCCGCGAAAATGCTAAACCAGTTAATAATAAACCGGATAAATAATATACAAGTTAATATTTCCTGTCAAGGGTGTTCAATCTCTTTTTATTTCAGTCCTCATTCCGCCAACCACTTACTATTTGCCATTTACCAATTGCTGTTTTGCAGACATCTTTCACCATAAAGTTTGTAATTCCGAGCGCAGCGTGGAATCCCGCTCAACCTCCGTTTTCAGGTCGGTTGGCAGGAGAACAAACCCGCCTCACAGCCTTCGCTTCCTCCAGCGTCACGGAGATGCATGTTTTGACTACCATGCCAATTGCAGATTGCTCTCTTGCAGACATCTCTCACCACAATTTTTGTCATTCCGAGCAAGCCGACGCTGCGCAGCAGCGCTCGGCCAAGCGAGGAATCGCGTTCATCTTCTTCTTTCAGACCGGCTCACTGGAAAACAATCTCAACTCACGACCCATCACTGCCTAACGGTTTTGGCGTTTGCTAAGACCTGGGCTTCGCCCAACTCTATTCGCTCTCTTTGATTTCGCTCCAGCCAGGCAGGCTCCAAGGATTCCTGAATCGAAATCCTTGCACCCGACCAATTTCCAGTTACCATTTACTCACTACTCACTACTCACTACTCACTACTCACTACTCACTACTCACTACTCA
>CAZEQN010000019.1:0-18357 GCA_964514335.1 uncultured Anaerolineaceae bacterium | reverse complement strand
GGTAACGATGTTTATGAACGAGAACACCAGCCCAATTTCTACCCCCGCCAGTTCCATCACATCCCATTTGCGGTCTTTGCGAATCAGGTACAGGATCGCCGCAAAAACCGCAAACAGAAAGCCCACCATCCCCACCCAGCCGGCCGCCACATGGTAATAGAAAATCCGCTGCACATTGCCCATCACGGCTTCCATCGGCGCAAACACCAGCACCATATAAATCGAAATCGCAAATAATCCAATTGAAATGATGTCTACGATTTTCAACGCTTTAGGCGTTGCACTCATAATAATTCCTCCGCGAGTTCAGGTAATCGGTGAGATTTCCTGCGATTCTATCGCAATCCGCGCCCCTCGCTACAGATGGTCCCCGCACATTTGTAAAGTTTGCTTAGAATTTATCAGATTTCATTCCTGCACAATCTGGTCAAACAACATATAAGCCGCCGCCCCGAAAATCACAATGTATCCAATCAGTAAATTTATCGACCCCCAGATCAGCGTCATTGGTTGGCCCTGCAAAAAATAGGCGCTCGCCCGCACCGCGGAAATCAGTACCGGCAAAGCCACCGGCAAGTGCAAAATCGGCAGCAGGATGTCGCGCGTGCGCGCCTGTACCGACATGGTCGCCAGCAGGGTCCCCGTCAGTACATAGCCCAGCGCGCCCAGCACAATCGTCGCCAGCAACCCCGGCACAAACAGGTTCACGTTATACAACAGGCTGTACAACGGCAACACAATCCCAATCACCGTGAGCATAAAAATGAAGTTACCCAACACCTTGCCGAAGTAAATCGCCGCCCGGTCTACGGGCGCCAGCAACAGGCCATCCAGGCAGCCGCCATCCTTCTCCACCGCCATCGAGCGGTTCAGCCCCAGCGTGCCCGCAAACATGAACGTCGCCCATAACACCCCGGCCGTCACTTCCTGCCGCTCGCGCGGGTTGAGCTCGAGAGCAAAGTTAAATATCAGTACGGTGAGGATCGAAAACACCAGCATCCCGGCCACCAGTTCGCGGCTGCGCGATTCGGCCGCCAGGTCCTTCCAGGCCACCGCCCATACCGCCCTGAAAAAGCCCGTCTGGCTGCTGGCGTTATCCATG
Organism: uncultured Anaerolineaceae bacterium; assembly: GCA_964514335.1. Lineage (GTDB taxonomy): Bacteria > Chloroflexota > Anaerolineae > Anaerolineales > UBA11579 > SCUK01. Next base: position 17,255 of record CAZEQN010000019.1, on the reverse strand, counting down.
CCGGGCCTCTGCTTCAGCGGGTTGCACCAGCGCCTGCCGGTAAAATGCCAGCAGGCCATCCTCCGGCAAATCCGCGCGAGCCACGCTCGCCACAATCCGGCCGCGGCTCAACACATCAAAACGCGAGCATAAATCAGCCGCCCGTGCCAGGTCATGCGAGGTCATCACCACCGTGCGGCCCTCCTGCGTCACGCGCCGCAACACAGCATCCAGCATCGCCGAAGCATCCTGGTCCAGACCGGTATAGGGTTCGTCCAGCAACAACAATTGCGGGTCATGCAGTACGGCGCGGCCAATCGCCAGGCGTTGCTGCATCCCGCGCGAGTACGTGCGCACCAAATCACGCCCCCGCCCGGCCAGCCCGACCAGTTCCAGTAATTCGGCAATCCGGTGCTCTAAATTCCTCACATCGTACAGCCGTCCAAAAAAGCGCAGGTTCTCCTCGGCGGTCAGGTCTGGATACAACATCGGCTGGTGCGAAAGCACGCCAAGCTGGCGGCGAGCCTGGGCCGCCCCGCCCGGCAACGAATGGCCAGCGACGGTTACTTCCCCCAGACTGGGCTGACCCAGCGATGCCAGAATCCGCAAAAATGTGGTCTTGCCGGCGCCATTCGGGCCCAGCAACCCCACAAATTCCCCCGGGGCAACCTCAAAATCCAGCCCGAAGAGCACCTTCTTCAGGCCAAATCGTTTAACCAGTTTACGAACCCGAATCATGCCCTGCTCATTCAGCCACCAGGTCGGCCAGTCTCTTCTTCAAAACCTGGCGCTGGTTTTCAAAAGTTCCTGTGTCCAGGTCACCCCGCTCATAGGCTTCTTCCAGCGCCAGAATCGCATCCAACAATTCCTCGGCGTTCTCCTCATCCTCTTCGTCTGCAATCGTCCTGCGCTCACGCCACCACAGCCCGAGGCCAATCAGTGTGAATAGCAAACCCAGGCCGCCCAATATCAGGCTGGTCGGGCTGCTCTCCGCCAGTTGGAACCCTCCGGCCGCCAGTGGATGTCGCCCACTCAATTCAATCAACACGCTCTCGCCGGTCGTAAAGTCCTCGCCTGCATAAAGCTGGTAGGGTACGCCATTCAGGTCCTGCAGACCCCCATCGGCCAGCCGCTCGCTTTCCAGTTGCACGCTGTCCGGCGGCACAAAGACCAGCAGGTCAGCCACGTTCATGCTTAATGGCAGCGTCAAATCAAGCCCGCGCGTATACGGCAGCTGGTAGGCAAACAACAGTTGCGTTTCGCCCTCGCCCGGCAAGACCGGCTGGGTATCGCCAAACCCGTCTGCGGTGGATACAAACCGCGCCCCCAGCGCGCCTTCCTGAAAAATCAGGCCGCTGGCGCCTTCCGGTAATGGCACAGCATATACACTTTGCCCGGCGCCCGCCGGGACGACCGTAAAATTACTCGGATTTGAAAGCACCAGCAGTTCAACCACCTGCAACAAGTCCGGCTCGGGAAACTCGAGGAATACATGTAAGCGCGCGATGTTAAGTACGCTCGCATCTGTACTTGTATCAAAGACTGTTACCGCCACGCCATACTCCGGCACGCCCAGTTCCGCCACCTGCACAAAATCAGACCCATAGGTCATATCCATGTGGTCGGCCGTCACAAAAAACAAACGCTGAACTACATCCTCCAGCCCTTCAAAAACAAACTGGCCGTCGGCGTCGCTGGTAGTCGTCAAGGTCAGTACCTGGGTGGTGTGGTCGTAGCCATACAGCGTCACGGTCGCCCCGCTGGCTGGCTCACCCGTAGTGCCATTCAGTACCTGCCCGGCTACCCGCACTCCGGCCGGAGCCGTTTCTTCCACAAGCGCTTCAGGTGTTACGTCAGCGGCCCCCGCGCTGGCAACCGGTGTAGCCTCCGTCACCGGCGTTTCAGTCGCCACTGGCGCGGCGACCTGCACCACAAACGGCAGGAATACTTGCGCTCGCATGTAGGCCAGTACCGCCGCGATCTCTTCTTCGGTCAATTCGCCCGCATAAGCGGGCATCGCCTGCGGCACACCCACCCGGATCAGTTCAGCCCATTCGGCATTGGAAATCTGCACCGTCCGTTCCGCATCCGCAAATTCAGCCGGCGTGTGGCACTCGCTGCACTCGGCCACAAACACGTCTTCGCCAGTCTCAATCTGTTCCGCGGTCTGGCCCAGGGAATACACATAAGCCAGAACATCCCAGCGTTCCTGCTCGCTAAGCGCATTCGCAAAAGGCGGCATGAAGTTATCCAGATTACCATTCGTAACAATGGAAAACCACACCACCGGGCTGCTGGCCGCCGCCACTTCCGGGTTGCCAATCGCCGCCGGGGTGGTCGGCAGTTGGGCGGCTTGCGGGCCGTCGCCAGCCCCGGTTTCGCCGTGGCAGGGCATACAGCGTAAGGCATAAATCTCGGCCCCCGCCGCCGCGTCCGGTTGATTGGCCGGGAATACGCCTTCCAGGCTGGTCAGCGGGTCAGCAAACGTGGGCGGCACATAACCAGGTGGCGGAGTGACATCCTGTGCCAGTGAAAGATTACAGGCGCTCAAGGAAAGCAGCGCTAATACCGCCACACCGATAGACAGCAGCCGGCGGCGCATCTAACTCACCGCCTGTGGCGCACCACAGGCCACGCAAAATTTATCGCCCGCTTTCACCCGTTCGCCACAGGCCGGGCAAAAGCCGGCTTTGGTTTTGGTTGTTTTGGTCGGCCCTGCTGCGGGCTTGCGTTGCTCACGCCGCTGGGCGATTAATGCCTCCAGCGGGTCAGCGGCCTTCGCCGAGGCGGCCTGTCCGGCCGGCAGTAAATCATCCAGTTGGCGCAGCACTCTTGCGCTACGCTGCACCAACAGTTCGCGCTGCTCGGTATAGATACCGTCCGGAATTTTCCCCAAAGTATTATCAAAATCCAGTTCCAGCAACGCATCCAGCAATTGTTCACGCTCGGCCAACAGGGCCGAGAGGTCATGCTCTGCCGCGCTTACGCCCTGCGCCCCATCTTCAAAAAACGGCCGCGCCAGAAAGGCTGCCACCAGTGCCAGCAATGCCACAATCAGGAATATCGAACCCAAATCCATGCCGTCTCCAGTGTTGATGGGCCTATTCGGCCAGGGCCCGGTCCACTGCCGCCAGAATTTCCTCCAGCGAAGTGAACGGCCCAATCTTGATGTACGTTAGCGTGCCATCCCGGCCAATGATGTACGTTTCCGGCACGCCTCGAATTCTGAACGCCTGTGAAATACTGGTGCGCAGGTCGGGGCCGTTCGGATAAGTGATGCTGAATCGCTCAAGATACGCACGCGCCAGAGTTTCTGTATCGGCATAATCAACTCCCAGAAACACGACCTCGCCCCCCGGTTCGTAAATTTCCCAGGCCATCTGCAATTCCTCGGCTTCTTCTTCGCAGGGCGCGCACCAGGAAGCCCAGAAATTCACCACCACCACCTTGCCCATCAGGTCGGTTGAACGAATTTCGCCGCCATCAAACAAGGTAAGAGTATAAGCCGGCGCTGGCTGCCCAATGCCGATGCCTCCCTGCATCGTCGCCCGTAGTTGCACCGCCACTACCGCCAGCAGGCCCAACACCACCAGCCATGCCAGCGCCACCCCCACCGGGGAAGTCTTGCGCGGCGCGGTTTCTTTGCCTGTTTCTTGTTCGCTCATAGGGTTTTACTCAAGGGTTTGAATCGCGCCGCTTCAGTTCAGCTTCCAGGCGGGCGCGATACTCTTCGGATTCATCGGTTACACCGGGCGTTGCCGGTGGCAGGGGCGCTTTGTCGGCGCTGGCGGGGCGCAGTCGCAGCAGCAATCGTGTCACCATCACCACCCCGGCCGCAATCAATACCCACGGCCCGATATAAATCAACCAGTTCAAGCCAGTCCGGGGCGGGGCCGCCAGCACCCGGTCGCCATATTGCAGCACAAAATAATCGTGGATTTCCTCTTCCGTCCAGCCCTCGACCAGTTTTTCGCGAATCTGGTCACGCCACTGCTGGCAGGCCAGCGTTGGGCAAACATCCAGCGGCACATTTTCACAGACCGGGCAATACATGTTCTTGGCAATCGCATTGACCTGGTCGTCCGTGGGCGGTAAACCCGGCGGTGGTTCGGCGGTCTGGGCCCGCGCGGTTGCAGTGACTGTTAAGGCGACCGCCGCCAGTAAGAAAAGTAGGCCAAGTCTTGCTCTCATACCCGCACCGCCGCTCGTGCTTGCCTGCCGGATTCGGCTACCGCACCCGGCTCTTCCTCCGGCCAGGCCGCCACAAACGTACCCAGCAGGAAAATCGCCGCCCCAAACCACAGCCAGTTCACCAGCGGGTTGTGATAAATCTTAAATGTCGCCGTCTGGGTCGAAATCGGTTGCCAGTTTATCAACAACACATAGAAATCATCTTCAATGGAAGAACGCACTCCCGGAATGGTCATCGGTTGCTCGGACTCGTAGAAGTAATCCCGGCGCGGGTACAGCTCGCCCACCGGCTCTCCATCCTTGAAGACCGTAAGAACCGCCCGGGCCACATTGCGGTTGTCATTGGTATCAAACTCCGCCAGCGAATCATAGCGGGCGGTGTAGCGACCCAGCGAAACGGATTCACCCAATGCCAGCGAGGCCTGGGTTTCAGTCTGGAACAGCTCCAGCCCAATGATGCCCACCGCCATCAGCACCACCCCCAGGTGAATGATGTAACCGCCGTAGCGCCGGCGGTTGCGCCCGGCCAGTTGCCATAAGGCCAGCAGCAGGTTCATCCCATGCGCCCGTGAACGCGCCACCGCCGCCCGGTAGAATTCATACAACGTAACCGCCCCCACAAACAGGCACAGCCATAACGCCAGCAACGCCACCCCATCCCGCACCCCGGCCGCCAGGAAAATCACCACCAGTGCCGCCGTCGCCACCAGGGTCGGCTTCCAAATCGCCCGCCCCAACGTGCGCGCCGTGCTGGCCCGCCACGCCGAAAGCGGCGCAATTCCCATCAGGAAAAGCAGCGCCGCCCACAACGGGCCGGTCGCTCGTTCATAGAATATCGGCCCAACGGTGACCTTCTGGCCGTTAAAGATGTGCGCCATGCCCGGGAACAACTGACCAATTACCCCGGATGCTTCGGTAAAAATCGGGAAGAATACACCCCAGATACACACAATCAGGATAGCGATAAACAGCAGGTTATTTATCAGGAACAGCGACTCGCGTGAGAGCAGAGATGTAAGTTCGCCTTCGCTTTTCAATTCCGGCCAGCGCTTAATCAGCAACGCCAGTGAAAGCACCGTGGTAACGATGATGAAGACAAAAAAGAGCGGGCCAATCGCCGATTGCGCGAAGGCATGCACCGAAGACAACACACCCGAACGCGTCAGGAACGTCGCCCAGATCATCACTTCAAAAGTCAGGATGACCAGCAGCATATTCCAGTGTTTGAACATACCGCGTTTTTCCTGAATCATCACCGAATGCAAAAAGGGCGTAGCCGTCAGCCACGGCAACAGCGCTGCCACTTCCACCGGGTCCCAGCCCCAGTAGCCGCCCCAGCCCAGTACATCATAGGCCCAGCGTCCGCCCAGAATCAGACCCAGCGAAAGGAACACCCACGCCCACAGCGTCCAGCGCCGCGTCAACCGAATCCAGCGGTCATCGCTGCGGCCGGTAATCAGGGCCGCCATCGCGAATGCATACGGAATCACCAGCGCTACAAATCCCAGATAGAGCATCGGCGGGTGAATAATCATCCCCGGATGGCGCAACAATGGGTTCAGCCCGCGCCCATCCGGCGGCACGAACAAAGTCGTCCCCTGCGGCTGAAACATGGCGGTAATCACCGAACCGGAAGACGTAGCCCAATAACGCTGGAACGGGTTTTCAAACCCAACAATCAATATCAGGAAGAACGCCAGCGTCACCAGCGACACCACAATCACCCAGGGCAGAAACTCACGGTCGCGCCGCCAATCGCGCAGCGTAACTGCGGTGGTAAACAGGGCCATGAGCCAGGACCAGAACACCAGTGAGCCGGGCTGCCCGCCCCAAAGGGCGGTTACCCGCAGGTAGGTCGGCATGCTCCGGCTGGTCACCGACTGGACGTAATCCACTTCAAATGAGTTGGTCACCAGCAGCGTGATGATGCTTAACGCCGAAATGGTCAAAAGTGGGAAGGTCAGCAACATGGCGTTGCGGGCGCTATCCACCCAGCGCGGTTTGCCACGCAACTCGCCAAACAGGGCCGCTCCAATGCCATACAGTGCGGTCAGCAAAGCAATGACCAGCGCGCCATAGCCTAAATTGGCAATCATGAAATCTCCCGGAGGTAGTGGGCGAACCTAGCTGCCGGTCTGTTCCGGCGCGGTTTCTTCATAACGCGTCGGGCACTTCAGCAGCAACTCATCAGCATAAAACACGCCATCTTCGCCCAACCGGCCCGTCATAATGGCCTGGGCTTCATTCTGCAATAAGTCCGGCAACGGGCCCACATACTGCACTTTCAGGCGTGTCCGGCTGGGGTCGCTTACCGCCTGATGCAAAGCCAGGGCCAGACCGCCTTCATCATTGAGCAACTCGGTGTCGGCGGGCATATGAGCAATTTCAAACGTCAGCGTCAGGGTTTCCAAATCATAAGCAATGGTCTCACCCAGCACCGCCCCTGAAATTCGCGCCGGGGTATCCACTGCCACCTCACCCTGTTCAACCAGTTCATCCACGGTATAGAAATACTGCGCCCCCGCCACTGTAGATGTCACAATCAGGAATACCACCCCCGCCAGCAGGATAATCCCGCCAATCATGAACTTATTCATCACACAACCTCCAGTACAATAATTGACAACTCGGAATTATATCCCTACCGCCGCAAAGCCGTACCACACTGGCGGCAATAAACATCACCAGTCGCTGCCTGCGCGCCGCACTCGTGGCAAAACAGGCGGCTACCGGCAGATGACTTCGCCCGCCGTCGGTTGGCGCGCTTCGGATTACGGCTTGGTCTCGCCGATCTCTCCTGCAATGTACGGTAGGCCGCAAACCCGATCATCCCCAATCCCACAATGCCCAGCACCCACGCCAGACTGGTCAGATTGCTGTTGCCGCCCGCCGCCGTTTCGACCGGAGCAGTCGCCAGCCCCGCATTGCTCAATTCATCCGTGGTCTTGTCGTAGCGGATGGTTACCGAGAGCGGCTCGCCCGCCGCCAGCGCCCCAAGATTGGCATAGGCATAATTCAACCCATCCGCTTCTGGCGCAAAAGTATACTCACCCGGCGCAACCTGCATATCCGTCGCCCCAATTGGTTGTTGCACTCGCACAATTGTATTCGCTACATCCAGAGAAAAAGTTGCCATGCTGGCGTATGCGCGCCGGGTGTCATTAATTGGCAGCGCATCATAATATTCCACCTGTATCAAGCGCGCTTCGGTTTCAACCCGAATCTCAAAACCGTCATCGGTTGTAATCAGTTCGTAAGGCGCATTAACCAATTGGCCGCTGGTATTGACTACCGCCACCGCATTAGTTGTCGTTATCGTACCCGGCAGTTGGATTGCAACGCTAATCGGGGCGTCAACTGGCGCGCTCACTTGAATCCGGTGGATAACGAGCATTTCCGGCCGGTCATATTCTGGCCAGAATTCCACTTGCAAAGTCTCAATACGCACCGGGCTCTGCGCCTGTGCGGGCACCACACCGGCTAACACGGCCAGCAGAAGCACAACAAGAAGAACAAATCGCATTTTCAATCCTTGCATCGTTCTGATTATACAAAAAAGCCCTCAGGCGATGAGGGACATTCGTCCGTAATTCTACCTGAATCCGTCCTATTTACTTTGGGTTCAGCGAATCGCCGTCCGCAACTGGCGCGCCAGCTCCGCGAATTCAAAACTGTAACGCAATTCCTCATGGCGCGGCCGCGGCAGGGTCACTTCCAGTTCCAGCACAATCCGCGCCGGTCGCTCACTGAACACCAGCACCCGATCCGCCAGCATCAAGGCCTCCGGGATATCATGGGTAATCATCAGCACCGTCTTGCGGCGAGCCTCCCAGATGCGTAACAATTCCAGCCCCATGCGTTCGCGGGTAATGGCATCCAGCGCGCCAAAGGGCTCATCCAGCAACAGCAGGTCGGGGTCGTAGGCCAGCGCCCGTGCAATCGCCACCCGCTGCGCCATCCCGCCCGATAAATCGCGCGGCAGCGTTTCCTCGAAACCCTGCAAGCCCACCAGCTCTATCAGCTCATCCGTCACGCGTTGGATTTCGCCCGGCGGCTGTTCTTGAATCTCCAATGGCAGGGCGATATTGGCGCGCACGCTGCGCCACGGCATCAGATTGGCATTCTGAAACACATAGCCCACCCCCTCGGCCGGGCCAGTCACCGCCCGTCCCTTGAATGAAATCTCGCCCTGTGTCAGCGGCAGCAAACCTGCCAGCGTGCGCAACAACGTGCTCTTCCCGCTGCCGGACGGCCCCAGCAAACTGACGAACTCCGCCTCATGCAACCCAAAGCTCAACCCGGCCAGCGTCGGCAATGGCATTTGGCCGTCTTCAAAAACCACATGCAGGTCGCGCACCTCCAAAAGTGGCGCGCCGGTCTTATGCATCAAGGCAGGTACTCATTGCTGTAGGCCATATTCAGGTCCAGCGGGGCGGTCAGTAACCCCATCTCGAGCAACAAGGCTTGCAGGTTCTCCCAGGCCTGTGCATCACTCGCCCCCAATTGTTCCGCCCGCCACAGATCCAGGCTGCTTTCCAGCACCGCCCGCTGTACCGCTTCGTCCGCGCTGGCCAGGTTCTCGACATAGAGCTTGCAGATTTCATAGGCGGCGGCCGGGTCATTCAGCGTATCTTCCAGGCCACGCAGCAACGCCCGGTTAAAGGCCCGCACCAGTTCCGGCTGTTCACCAGCGACCGCTTCACTGGTAATGATGCCATTGGCGGGCAGCCGCACCGCATCCCGCACCGCAATCACATTCACCGCGAAACCCAGCGCTTCCAGTTGCAGCGGCTCATTGTTGATATACACCACTACCACCGGTTCCTGCCCGCTGGCAAACGCTTCCACCTGATTGAAGCCAATCGCATCCAGGGTTACATCCGCCTCGGTCAGGCCGCCCGCGTTTAACAAAGCCCGCAAGCCGATATACGAAGCGCCGAACAAACCCGGCAAACCAATGCGCTGGCCGCGCAAATCCGCCGGGGTTTCAATACCGCTGTCGGCGGCGGCTACGGCCGCCACCGGGAAGTCCTGCCACCAGGCAAAAACATACTGCACCGGGATGGCCTGCGCCCGCGCCAGCAACACCTGCTCGGCGCTCACCACCGCAAACGGCAGTTCGCCCGCCCCCACCAGCGCCACCCCATCCGTCTCGAAAGAGTAGTCAAATTCGATTTGCAATCCTTCTTCCGCGAAGTAACCCTTCTCCACTGCCACATAAAAGGGCGCATACTGCACATTCGGGATATAGCCCATCGGCAGGCGGATAGTCTGCAATTCGGTATTTGCCGGGCGGCCAGCACACCCAGCCAGCGCCAGCCCCAGCAGCACAATTAACCCAAAAATTTTCTTCAGCATTATTTTCTCCTTCTAGAGTCCATTAGTGTTCTTTGGCCCGGTACTGCCAGGCCAGAAATCTGCGTTCCACCAGCGTCACCGCGCCATACAAAAACATCGCCATCAATATCAGGGCAAATACCGCCACAAATACCAGCGCCACGTCGTACTGGCCGCGGCCGATATTAATCAGGTAGCCCAGACCGCGGTCGGCGCCCACAAACTCGCCCACCACCGCCCCAATAACCGCCAGGGTCGCCCCAATCCGTAAACCGCCCAGCAGGGCCGGCAAAGCCGCCGGCAGCTCCAGATATCGAAACGTCTGCCAGCGGCTGGCCTGCAGGCTGCGCATCAGATCACGCAGGTCTGTCGGTACGCCCCGCACCCCCAGCAGCGTGTTGATGAGGATCGGAAAGAAAACAATCAGCGCGCAGACCAGCACCTTACTCAACAACCCCGGCCCAAACCAGATGACCAGCAGCGGCGCAATCGCCACCGTTGGAATCGCCTGGCTGGCGACCACATACGGTGCCAGGAAACGCTCCAGCCGGCGCGATTTCGCCAAAGCGTAGCCTGCCAGCATCGCCGCGCCGCTCCCCAGCGCCAGCCCGGCCAGCACTTCCTGCAACGTCACCCAGGCATGCCGCAGCAGCAATCCTTCCGCGCTGGCGGCCACAAACCGCTGCCAGACCACATGCGGCGCCGGCAGAATAAACGGCTGAATCCTCAATACTTGAATCAGTCCGTACCACAGCCCCAACCCCAGCAGAATGGAAAGCAACGGCCAGAGGAAATCACCTGCCTTTCGCTTCCCTGGCCGAGCGGCACCCTTGTCTTTCATCGCTATCCTTTCAAACAAAACAACCCCGATTCAGAATCGGGGCATGTCCAATACGCCTGTGCAGCCACTGTTTAACAAAAACCCGGAAACGATGTTTCCGGGGCATTTGCAAACAGATGCAAAACACAAGCAGGTTCCTCAACCTTGAGAAACCTTGCCCTCAAACAATTGCGTTTGAGGTACCTTCTTTCATCCGGACTATACCGTCGGCCCCGGAGTTTCACCGAGTCCTGCGCCATCCTGCGGCGCTCGTGGGCTTTAACCACCGATCGGGAATTGCCAAACCATCTGACTTGGGTCAAATGGCTCAACTCACCCTGCCCCGAAGGTTATTCAATTGTCCTGCTATTATACCCTTTGGGGGAGTGGCGTAAATCCACAGGTTTGATACAATGAATCCAATCCACTATTCAAGGAGTTAATCATGGACTTTTGGGACGTTACCTGGGAAATTCTCACCCTGGCCTCTTTCATCCCCCGCTTTCTCGGTCTCTTCGCTTTCGGCGTCGGCACCGGCTGGCTCACCCTGAATCTATTCAACCGCCCGGACCGCACCTGGCAGGTGGATGCGGTGCTGTTGATTTGTTTCTTCGGCCTGGCCGGAGCCATGCTGCACTTCATGCCCGGCGGCGCGCTTGGCGCTTACACCCTCGGCGCGGGCGGCGCCCTGTTGTACTGGGGCCTGCGCGGCAGTTCTGATTCCGGCAGTTCTTCCCGCAAGAAACGCTAAGTTCGTTCGCAAAACAAACAGCCCCGGAAAAATGCCGGGGCTGTTTTGATTCATGAGTCAGCCTCTGCGAGACTACAGCATCATCGCACAACCATCGGCCCGCGGGTCGCTCCCGCCCCAGCACACGCCGGTCAGTCGGTCACGCAGAATGGCCTGACCGCGTCCAAACAAAGACCGTGCCATCCCGCGCGTCGGCTGCACCACATGTCCCATCTGCGAGAGTTCTGCCAGCGTCTGGAACGGGATGCCTTCTTCCAGCGCCACCGCCCCGCCCGCCGTGCCGTCATCAATACAAAACCGCGGCCGATCCAGCGCCGCTTGTGAGTCCAACCCATCATCAATCAGATTGATTGCGACCTGCGCATGCCCCTGCGGCTGCATAAATCCGCCCATCACGCCGTAACTGGCAAACAAATCACCGCTGTCTTCATGGGTAATCAGGGCTGGGATAATCGTATGGTATGGCCGTTTGCCCGGCGCCAGCGCATTTGGGTGGTCGGGGTCAAGGCTAAACCCATACCCGCGATTCTGCAATGTGAAGCCCCAGCCTTTCGGCACCAGCCCCGTGCCAAAGCCGTAGTAATTGCTGTTAATGAACGAGCAGCCATTGCCCTCCCCGTCCACCACAGTCAGGTACACCGTATCGCTGCTGCTGGTGGGCGTGCCGCGCTGCTGGTCGGCCGTGGCCCGGCGCGGGTCAATCAGCGCCCGCCGTTCGGCCGCATAGCCCTTGGATAGCAGGTCTGCCAGTGGCGCCGGGTTGGTTGCCGGGTCGGCCACGAACCAGCGCGTATCCGCAAACGCCAGCCGCATCGCTTCAATCATCCGGTGCAGCCGGGCTGTACCCAGCGGCTGGTTGCGATCTGGTTCAAAGCCCTCCAGGATATTGAGGGCCAGCAAAGCCGCCAGCCCCTGCCCATTGGGCGGGCATTCCCACACCCGGTAATCGCGGTACGTCGTGCTGATGGGTTCATCCCAGGTGGACGTGTGCGCCGCCAGGTCAGCCTCGTTCAGCACGCCGCCCGCCTCCTGCACCACCGCCGCAATCGCGGCCGCGATTTCGCCTTCATAGTAGGCCGCCTTGCCGCCTTCGGCCAGGGTACGGAACGTGCGCGCTAACCCCGGGTTCCTGAAAATCTCGCCGGGGCGCGGAGCGCGGCCCTCAATCAATAACTCCTGCCCGTTGGCTGCCCGGCTCAACTGCCCCTCAGCTCCTCGCCCCCAGTAATGGGCCGTGACTGGCGCCACTGGAAAGCCTTCTTCCGCCAGCCGGATGGCCGGCGCCAGAATCGCCGCCAGCTTCAAGCGGCCATGCCGTTCAATCAGGTCGCACCAGCCCGCCGCCGCGCCGGGTATCGTCACGGTATGGGCATGGAACATCGGCAAGTCGCCTTCCAGCCCCTGCTTGCGCAGCAACTCCAGCGAAAGCCCCTGTGGGGCGCGCCCGGAGCCATTCAAAGCCGTAACCTGTTTGGTTTTGGCGTCATAGTACAGGGAAAAGCAATCGCCACCGATGCCGGTGCTGGTCGGTTCAGTCACATTCAACGCCGCCGCGGTAGCCACCGCCGCATCCGCGGCCGAGCCGCCCGCCCGCAAGGCCGCCAGACCGGCCGTCACCGCCAGCGGCTGGCTCGTCGCCACCATACCGCCCATCCCTGCAACCGGCGAGCGGCGTGAATTAAAGTCCATTGCGGCATCAAAATTCATCGCGCCCTCCTGACTGCAATACAAAACCTGGCAGCGTTACCACCTGCATCGCCGGCATATTTAACCCCTGCCAGAATGCGAATCCGTCCAGGTCATTCGCTCGGCTGATGAGCAAGCTGATGACAGTACCATGCGAAACGATCCCAAGCGTGTCTCCCGGATTTTCTTCCAGCAGGCGCGTAACCGCGGACTGAAAGCGGGCGTGGGCTTCATCAGCTGATTCCAGGCCAAATACCCGCTCGGCTGGCCGCGCAAACAGGTCCTTGAGCAACGCTTCAAACCTTTCCTGGGCAGGCACAAAGCCCATGTTGCTGCGGTCATGTTCATGCAGCCCGGCTGCGATCACAGTTGGGATCATCAATTCCCGCCCCAGAATCTGGGCCGTTTCAACCGCCTTGGGCTCAAACGATGAAACCAGGCGCGTCAGTCTCATCGGGCGCAACTCGTCGGCCAGCGCACGGGCGGCCGCCCGCCCGGTGTGTGAAAGCCGCCACTCGCTGGCTGGCGCGGTGCTGTCCGTTTCCGGCGCCGCGTGCCGGATGAATACAAGCGGGTTCATGCGAGAATTATACGCGTGATTTTTAAGATGTTTTTAATTTGACAAATATCAAATTATAAAGTACTATTCAATTTGGCATTTATCAAATCAATACAACGAAGGATATTGCAATGAACAATCAGGAAATGAATCAGCGGCTGGAAGAAATCTATGCCTCCTCCGCCCCGGACGTAGAGAAACTGGCCCTCGCATTCGAGGCCATCTCGCGCCGCATCCTTACCACCTACGCCAATGAGCTGGAAGCGTACAGCGCCATGCAAGATGAACAAAATGTACTGAAAGAGAAAATCAAGCTGGGCGTCATGCAATCCGCTCGCGACATTTTGAACAACTGCTACCGGGAAGTGACCGGCGAATTTGCCTGGAAGGACGGCGCCAGATGAACCCCGAGAAAAACCTTGCCCAGCGCGCCGCCCTCTTCAAAGCCCTCGGCCACCCCGCCCGCCTGCTGATGTTGAACCTGATGCGTGAGAAACCGCGCCACGGCGAAGAACTGGCCGCCATCCTCTCCCTCAACCCGGCCACCGTCTCCCATCACCTTGCAAAACTAAGTGAAGCCGGGCTTGTGAACGCCGTCAAAGACCAGTACTATCAGGTCTATTCACTGCGAGCCGAAATGCTCAAACCCACTCTGGCCGAGATGGTCGCCATGCCGCAGGCCAGCCTGAAAACCGATGCCGAGCCGGATGCTTTTCAGCAAAAAGTGCTCGCAAGCTTTATCCGGCGCGGCCGGCTCAAGCAAATCCCGGCCCAGCAAAAGAAGAAACAGATTGTGCTGGAGCATATTGCCCGCGAGTTTGAACCCGGCCGCAGATACGACGAACGCGAAGTTAATCACATTCTATTGGATTTCAATGAAGATTTCGCCAGTCTGCGCCGTTTCCTGATTGAGTTCAAGTACCTGGAGCGCGCTGACGGCATGTACTGGCGTACGGACGTACTGAAAGACTAACCCACCTGGGCTCGCGTCACGCGTACGCCAGTCCCGGCCTCAGCGCCGCCCACCACCCAGGCGGCTTGGCCTTGCGCTTCTGCCTGCGCCATAAAAGTCGCCAGTCGGTCAGCCGCCACCCCCAGCAACAGGCCGCCGCTGGTCTGCGGGTCAAACAGCAGCAGCTGTTCCCATTCCTGAAAATCCCCTTCAAACGCAACCTGTGGGCCAAAGTGGGCGCGGTTATCATGCGCCCCGCCCGGAAAGATAAACTGGCGCGCATAGCCCGTGGCGCCCGCCGTCAACGGCAAAGCGTCAAAATCCAGCCGTACCGCCACGCCCGAAGCCGCTGCCATCTCTCCAGCATGCCCCAGCAGGCTGAAGCCGGTAATATCCGTCGCCCCGCGCACCTCAAACTCCCGCCCCAGTTTGGCCGCTCCGGCGTTCAATTGTTTCATCCAGCCCACCACTTCCGCCAGGTCTTCCGGGCGCACTTTATCCTGCTTCAGGGCCGTCGTCGTCACGCCAAAACCCAGCGGCTTGGTCAGCACCAGCGCATCTCCCACCTTTAGCCCTGCCTTGGTAAAGGCCCGGCGCGGGTCTACAAACCCCAGCGCAATCAGGCCAAATTTGGGTTCCTTATCCTGCACCGTATGGCCGCCGGCCACCACAACCCCGGCCTCACGCGCTTTCTCGGCTCCCCCACGCAGGATTTCGGCGCTGATTTCCGGCGGCAGGTCGGGCGGCAGCGCCGCCACATTCAGCGCCAGAAATGGCACGCCCCCCATCGCATACACATCCGAAAGGCTGTTGGCCGCTGCAATCGCGCCATAGTCATACGGGTCATCCACCACCGGCGTAAAGAAATCGGTGGTCACCACCAATGCGCGCGCATCGTCCAGCCGCCATACAGCGGCATCATCTGGCGCGCCAAGACCCACCAGCAAATCTGGCGCATCAAAACCCTCAAAGACCTCTTTCACCGGGCGCAGAACCTGCGCCAGCGCCGCCGCGCTTAGCTTGGAGGCTCAACCAGCGCAGGTCGAGAGGGTCGTCAGCCGTACCTGCCGGCCGGAGGTTCCCTTTTCGTTCATCGTGTTCCTTTAGATCGTCAAAAAATGCCGCCGGAAAACCCGGCGGCATGATTGTAACATTTGCTATTTGGCAAGCTACGCTTACGGGGCAGTCAGGTCCGGCAGCGGCAGCAGGAACGGGTTATCGTTTGGCAGCAACATCACAGAGATGTTCGGGGCTAACTTTTCGATGTACTGCAACTGTAAGATGCCCGGGTTTTCCGCCAATGCTGCGCCCAACAACCGCAGCGCCTCAGCCTCCGCTTCCGCCTCTATCAAGCGCGCTTCGGCTTCGGCCTGCACCTGGATAATCAACGACTGCGCCTGACCCTGCGCCGCAATGACGGCCGCATCCGCCTGACCCTGTGCCACCTGGCGGGCCTGTTCCGCTTCCTGGCGGCGCTGCTCCACGACAAATGCCGCCTGCTGCGCCAGTTGTTCGGCCACCTGCTTGGCTTCCACCGAGGCCGCATATTCTTCCGAAAACGAGATATTGCGCAAGACGAAATCCACCAGAATCAGCCCTTCGGCCGCCAGCCGCTCTTCCAGCTCCGCCCGGATATTGTTCGTCAGATTCAGGCGCTCCCGACTGTAAACTTCTTCAATCCCAAAGGCCGAAACCGCGTTGCGGATAATCCCACGCGAGAGGGTACGCACCAAGCCATCTACGTATGTATCCTGCCAGTCGATGTGCAAATCCACCACACTGTTGGGGTCAATTGCAAAAATCACCGAGGCATCCACATACACTACCTGTCCGTCCGCAGTCCGCGACTCTACCGAGTCATCGCCGCGAATGGCGCCTTCGGTCGGCGCAATCGACATTGTGTAAGTCTGGCGTGAAACCGAGTACGTGACCACCCGGTCAAAGAACGGCACAATCCAGGCCAGCCCGGGTTGCAGCGCCTCCTGACGCACGCCATCTGCCCCCGGCACCGCCGAAATCACCACCCCGCGCTCGTTGGGTTCAATGAACACCAACCCGGCCGAGACCACGTTTAACAGCAATGCGGCCCCCACCACAATCGCCACAATACTGCCGCCGCCCCGCAGTGGGTTATTGCGCGCCGCCCGCGCCACAATCAGGGCGATTACGCCAATCACCGCCAGCCATGAAAAAGCGGCCAATGCCTGTAACAATCCAACCAATGCCATCTTCCTACCTCCTGATATTAGTCTTAGTTGACAGGCCTATTATAGCGTTTCCCTTGCCGCCACACATCCTACTTTCCATGTCGCTCCGTCTGCCATGTATAATCCCCGCCAGATGAATCACTACACCGCCCACATCAATGAAATCCGCATGGACGAGGATGGCTTGCCGCGCGCTATGCTAAGCTGCCCCCCCGAAGCCATCCCAACCCCCGGCCGCTATGTGCTTGCCCATGCCGCTGCCGATTCAGACCTGGCCCTCTCTACCCCACTATTCGCTAACGGCTATGCGCAACACGGTCGCGGTTTTACCGCCGCCCCGCCATTTCCTGCCACCTGGCAGCCCGGCAGTGCCATTCAACTTACTGCTCCGCGCGGCCACGGTTTCGAAATCTCCGCGGACACCCGCCGCCTGGCGCTAATCGGCCTCGGCCAGCACATCGCCACCCTGCTGCCGCTGGCGCTGGCCGCCTTTGAACACGGCGGCGAAGTCGCCCTCTTCACGGATGCCCCTCTGCCGCGCCTGCCTTCCAGCCTGGAAGCCAACCCGCTGGCGGCTCTGGAGGATGCCATCGCCTGGGCGGATATACTCGCCCTGGCCGGGCCACTCTCTGCCCTCACGGCCCTCCCAAACAACCTGCGCGCTCGCCTCCCGGGCAATTCCCAGTTCCTGATAGAAACCGCCCTCCCCTGTGGGGGTCTGGCCGAGTGCGGCATCTGTGCCCTGCCCGCCGGGCGCGGCAAGTGGCTGGCCG